>PMIZ01000475.1:21217-28204 GCA_003157225.1 Actinomycetota bacterium
GGCATCTTCGTGGAGGTCATGAAAGACGTCACCTTCCACCTCGCCCCCATCACCGCCGCGGAAGCCATGAGCATGCTCATGGGCACCCGGTCATACAAGCTGCTGGAAGGCGTGCGCGGGGAGAGTGGAGTCAATCTTGCTGCCATCGGCGAGGCGTTGCAGCGCATCAGTCAGCTGGTCACCGACTTCCCACAGATCGACGAACTTGACATCAACCCCTTCATAGTCGGCAAACCCGGAGAGGATTCGGTAGCTGCCGACGCACGAATCCAGCTGGCCGCGGGAGGTGCCCGATGAGCGACAGGCCCAAGCCCGACTACGACACCGACTGGCAGACGCGGTACGCCCACATAACCACGACCGCCGAGCAGGCGGTCGCCAGTATCCGGCCCGGTCAAAGGGTATTCATCGGCAGCGGCGGAGCCCAGCCCCTCCACCTCGTGCAGGCGCTGGTGGCACGGCACGCCGAGTTGGCCGATACTCAAGTGCTCTCTTCGTTGACCCTTGGCGAGGCTCCGTACGCGTACAAAGAGCTGGCCGACCATTTCTCGGTGAACACGTTCTTCGTCTCGGCGAATGTTAGGAACATGATCCAGGAGGGTTACGGCGACTACACCCCCATCTCGTTCTCCGACATCCCGAGACTGTTTGCGAGCGGCGAGATGCCCATAGACGTCGCTCTGATCCAGGTGACCCCCCCCGACATGCAGGGACGCTGCAGCCTTGGTATCTCCGTGGACATCGTAAAGGCAGCGGCCGCCAACGCCGGCCTAGTGATCGCCCAGGTGAACCCGCAGATGCCTTGGACCCTGGGTGACAGTTTCGTCAGCATCTTCGACCTCGACATCCTGGTCCCGGTGGATGAGCCGCTCATCGAGACCGCCTACGCCGGGTTCATCGACGACGCGCAAACCGGCGCCTTTGCGTCGGAACCCGGGGACGTGACCCAGGCCATTGGCGAGCACATCGCCTCGCTGGTAGAAGACGGATCCACACTCGAAGTAGGCATCGGACGTATCCCCCATGCCGTGGTCCCGCTGCTCAGAGAGAAGAAAGACCTAGGCATCCACACAGAGGTCATTACCGACGCCATCACCATCCTTGTCGACGAGGGCGTCATCACCGGGTCGCAGAAATCCATCGACAGGGGCAAGATCGTCACTACCTTCGCCATGGGCACCAAGAAACTGTACGACTACGTGGACAACAACCCGATGTTCTCCTTCAACCCGACGGAGTACGTCAACGACCCGTTCGTCATCGGGCAGCAGAACAAGATGGTGGCCATCAACACGGCGCTGGAGATCGATCTCACCGGACAGGTGTGCGCCGACTCGTTGGGCTCTAGGTTCTACTCGGGCATCGGCGGGCAGGCGGACTTCAACCAGGGCGCCGGGCGCTCGACCGGCGGGCGCGCCATCATCGCCCTGCCCTCGACCGCCGAAGGAGGCAAGGTCTCGCGCATCGTCGCGACGCTCAAGCCGGGCGCGGGCGTGGTGACCACCCGGGGAGCCGTGCACTACGTGGTCACCGAGCACGGCATCGCGTATCTTCACGGCAAGAGCGTCCAGGAACGGGCCATGGCCCTCATCACCATCGCCCACCCGGACTTCCGCGAGGAGTTGCTCTCGAAGGCAGTGGAGTTCAAGTGGGTGCGCCCGGAGATGAAGGATGTCGAGGGCCGGTTCTTCGTCGGGCCCAAGGAGGTGCGCACCACCATGCTCCTCGATGACGGGACGCTGGTGAGCTTCCGCGCCATGAACCCCACCGACGAGCCGGGGACCCGCGACCTCTTCTATTCCCTCTCCCAGGAAACCGTCTACTACCGCTACATGTCGCACATGAAGCGCATCCCCCGCAAGCAGCTCCAGAACTTCGTCTACATCGACCACCGCAACGATGTGGCCATCGTGGGAACGGTCCCAGAAGCTCACGGGGAAGAGATCATAGCCATAGGCCGCTACTACCTCGATCAGAAGACCAACCGGGCTGAGGTGGCTTTCGTGGTGCGCGACGACTGGCAGAAGCAGGGCATCGGGAGCTTCATCATGAAGCACCTGGCAACCATCGCCAAGCGAAACGGCATCGCCGGCTTCACCGCTGAGGTCATGCGCGACAACAAGCCGATGCAGGCCGTCATCAACCACAGTGGCATGAAGGTGCGGAGCTCCGTGAACGACGGAGTGTTTCACTTCGAAATGAACTTCTGAGTAGCCACGGGGGCGCACAGGCCTCTCCTCAGTGTGACGCATCAACGTGCAAGGGGGGGCGGTGCGACCTCTGGGTACCCCTCGGGTTGCGGTGCCGAGCCGCTGAGAAGCGCCGAGATGCAGCGCGCTTCGAGGTGTTTCAGATCAGCCGAACAGGTCGCGCCGACGATGACGCTGCACAGGCATGCGCTCGCGCACGGAGCGGAGGTGCTCCAGATCGAGTTCCGCCAGCAGGGTATCCGTACGCTCGCGGCATTGAGCCACGATCGTTCCCCACGGATCCACGACCATGCTGTGGCCATAGTTCTCCCTGCCGCGCGCGTAGCGTCCCCACTGGCCGCAGGCGGCCACATAGCAGCCGTTCTCGATGGCGCGGGCGCGGAGGAGAGGCTCCCAATGGCTGATGCCGGTTGGCACTGTGAAGGCGGCTGGCAGCAGCAGCACGTCGGCGCCCCGGTCCGCCAGCGCGTGGAATAGCTGGGGAAACCGCAGGTCGTAGCAGATGGCGAGGCCGGCCATTACCCCGTCGCAGTCGCACACGACCACCTCGTTGCCCGGAGTGATGGCCGCCGACTCCGAGTACTCAAGACCGTCGGGCAGCCTCACATCGAACAGGTGCATCTTGCTGTAACGCGCGATCTCCAGGCCGGCACGGTCGAAGACGAGACTGGTGTTGTGCCGCTTGCCGTTGCGAAGTTCGACAAGGCTGCCGCAGTGGACGAAAATGCCGTATTCCCGAGCCCTGTCGCGAGCCCATTCCGTGCTCGGCCCCGGGATCTCTTCCGCCGCCGCCGCATTGGCTTCGTCCAAGCCATGGAAGTTGAACATCTCAGGGAGCAGGACTAGGTCGGCGCCCTGGGCCGCCAGACGGTCGATCGCCTCGCCAGCTGCGGCCAGATTGGCGGGTCTGTTCTGACGGGAGTTGAGTTGGGCCAAGCCGATCTTCATCGCCACGCTCCGGCTCCCCGGTGGCCGCCCTCGCAGGACCTTGGTGGCGGGAGCCCGGCCACCACTTACTCGTCCTCGATGTACTCCAGGGCCATATGCCGCAGAAGCTCAGCGTTCTGGCTGCAACGGTCGGCTATGTGTTCGAGCCGTTCTATGATGGCCTTGAGCTGGTGGAAGGTCTTGAAGTCGATGTCCATGTCGAACATCAGCCGGTAGATCTGCGCAAAAACGTCATCGGCCCGGCTCTCGATCTTGTCGACCGCCCCCGCAAGCTTGATGGCTTCTCGCAGGTCGGTGCCCATGGCCACCACGGCATCGCGGAGCACCCTGACCGCCTCCAGATCGACCTTGGCCATCTCGACCAATAGCTGCCTGGGTTCGGCGGGAAGGGAGAGCCGGCGCATGGAGATGCGGTCCGCCGCCCCGGCGGCCAGGTTGGCTATGTTGTCCATCGATCCGACCAGCCGAGCCAGGTCGGCCCTGTGCATCGGAAACACCCCGCCCAGCGATACCTGGTCAAGGATGGCTTCCTTGGTGTCGTCCGCCGCGCTCTCGAGTCGGTCCATCTCTTTGGCAGATTGCGCCAGTTCCTCGTAGTTCTCCGAGGAGAAGCGCTCGACGACGTCTTGGAGCTTCTCGACGATCACCACCACTTGGTCGGTGAACTTGGCGAGTCTGGCAAGAACCTGCCCTTCGCGCTCCTTGCCCATGGCATCGATAGCGCCTTCCAGCGTGGTCTCGCCACCGAGCGTGCGTCTGATGCGGTTGAGTCGCGAACTGGCTATGTCGTCTCCCTACATCACCCAGTGAAGGAGATAGTAGAAGAGGGCAGCCACGATGGCGCAGAACGGAAAGGTGACCACCCAGGCCAGCATGATAGCACGGAAGACTTTCCAGCTGACCCCGCCCAAATGGCTCGCCAGGCCGGTCCCCGTAACGGCCGAAGTGACAACGTGCGTAGTGGAGACCGGCAGTCCAACGATAGACGCCACCTGGATGATGATGGCTCCACCGCATTCCGCGCTGAATCCGTTGATGGGGTGCAGCTTGGTAATCCGTTCCCCGAGCGTGCGGATCAAGCGGAAGGAGCGCACCGAAAGGAACGTGCCGACGGCCATGGCCGCGGCGCAGGCCAGAATCACCCATAGCGGAAAGCCATGCAGCTTGACGTACTCCTTCGCGCTCAGCCCCTGTTGCGCCGCCAGGAAGATTACTATGATACCCATGACCTTGGTGGCGTCGTTAGAGCCGTGACTGAACGAGACCCAGCTCGACGAGAGGATCTGCATGCGTTTGTAGAAGCGGTCGGCCTTGGCCATGTCCATGCGCATCTTGGCGAAGAACAGCCGGCTCAGCCGCATGAGCACATAGCCGGCGATAATGCCGAGAAACGGCGAGATGAGCAGGGCGAGAAAGACGAGCAGCACCTTGTGCCAGTTGATGCCTCCCGGGCCCAGGGCGGCCAGCCCTGAGCCGAGCAATCCGCCGACAAGTGCGTGCGACGAACTCATAGGCAGAGCCCACAACCAGGTGAGGATCTCCCAGACACAAGCGCCCAGAAGAGCGGCGATGACCAGATGGGCGCTGGCATCCTGGGCCTTGATGATGCCGCCGATAGTCACCGCCACGGCCGCGCCCATAACCAGGGGACCGACGAAGTTGAAAATGGCCGCGAGTCCGATGGCGAACCGGGGTTTGAGAGCTCCGGTGTAGATGACCGTGGAGACGGCGTTGCAGCCGTCGTGAAAGCCGTTTAGCATGTCGAAGACCAGGGCGACCGCTACTACGGCGACCAACAGTCCCGTGCCGCCGCTCAAGTTCTCCCGTCCTCCAGGTATTCTAGAGCCATGTGGCGAAGGAACTCGGCATTCTCGCAGCACCGGTCGGCCACCTTCTCAAGACGCTCGATGATGGCCTTGAACTGATGGAACGTCTTGTAGTCGGTGTCCCAGTCGAACATAGCCTGATAGAGCTGGTCGAACACGTCGTCGCCCCTGCTCTCTATCTTGTCCACTTCTCGCGCCAACTTCACGGCCTCGTTCAGGTCGGCGGCCATCGCCGCCACCGCATCGCGGAGGACGCTCGTAGCTTCCACATCCACTTGCGCAAGCCGCACCAATAGCTGGTTCATAGCGGGCGGAAGCGAGAACCTCCGCATGGAGATGCGGTCGGCCGCACCGGCAGCCAGGTTCGCGATCCCGTCCATGGATCCGACCAGGCGGGCGAGGTCGGCCCTGCTGAGTGGGAAGATCGCTTCAGAGGCAAGCTTGTCCAGGATAGTTTCCTTAGTGTCGTCGGCGGCGCTCTCGAGTTGGTCGAGCTCGCGGGCCGACTCGGCCAATTCCTCGTACCGGTCGTTGGCGAATCGCTCGACCACGTCCTTCAGCTTCTGGACCATGACAACCACTTCGTCGGCAAACAAGCCGACCTCGCGCAGTATCTGTACTTCCCCCTTGCCCATGATCGCTCCTACATTATCAGCCACGCGACCGTGGTCGCGACCACCAGCGCAAGCACTAGCAGAAGCTGTCTGGCCCTGGACGAGACGGTCACTTGCTCGTCTGGACCAGGGTCCACAGCTCGGATTCGACCTCCATCAGGGTATCCAGCGGCCTCTGAACCGCGGCCTGAGCTTGGGCGACCGTGGCATTGGTGGGCAGGGAGTTGGCCGCCTTCTCGACGGCCTTCCAGGCTTCATTGCCGGCGTCGGCGTCGGCCCAGCCCATGGCCTTGGCGGCAGCTGCGACCTTCTGCCATTTCGCCGCCATGTCACTATCGGCAGCCTTGACGTCGGCCGCGACCGTACCGTCGGCGCCGCCCGTGAGAGCGTTCTGCACCGCGCCTGCGGACATCTCGAAGTCACTGAGTGCGGCAGTGAGCGTTGCCTTGCCTTTCACGTTCAGAGCAGCCCCACTGCCTCCGCACCCGGCCACCATGACGACGGCCGTGAGCAGTACCATCACGGTGAGCAGAAACAGCGGCGTCTTCGCTCTCAAGTGAACCCTCCCTCTGCTAGCACTAGGTAGCTCCGCCCGCGTCCAACGCGGACGGAGCAGGGNNCCCCCCGCGATATCGCATCTAGCTTGACGACGTGGTCGAGGCTGGCGCCAGCTTGCGGAGGTCACTCTCAACCTTCTGCAGTGCGCCGATAGGCCCCAGGATCGCGCCCGCCGCCTGAACGATGGGCGTCGAGTCAGATAGGCCGCTGATCGCTGTGTCGACGTCCGTCCAAGCCTTCTGGGCCGCGGCAACGTCGGCGCCCTTGACCTTCTGCGCCGCGTCGATGACAGCCTGCCAGTCCGGCTTGACCGCGCCCACGGCTTTCTTCAGATCGGCGGCCGTACCACCAGCGGTGAACTGCGTCGTCAGGCCGGCAATGTCAGCGTCGATCTTGTCCAGCGCCTTGCTCAAGGTCGCTTTGTCCGCGGCGCTGGTCCCGCCACCGCAGCCGACCATAGCCAACACGCTGAGCAATAGCATGACAGCCACCCCGACAAGCACTACCTTTCTCACTCTCACCATCTGCCTCCTTGATTCATGTGGCCTTCCCAGGACAATGGTACCGTCTCCAGAGAGGAAAAGCACGATGACGAACCCTCCGCGACGGAGCCGCTGTGGCCCGCCATATGGCGCCTCATCCCGTCCGCCGGCGAAGAGAGCGGGGCCCCAGCCGCTCGACGGCTGGGGCCCCGAAACCATCCATCGAACGGACGGCGGAAGGTCCTCCCTTTTCTAGCGGTTGACCGTACCCTCCCAGGTACCGACCTTCTTCTGCTTCTTCTCGGTCTCGGTGAACCAGCGCGACGTGACGCACTTGGTCTCGGTGAAG
>PMIZ01000471.1 GCA_003157225.1 Actinomycetota bacterium
CGGGGCGCAACTGGAGAGGCTGAGAGGTTCGAGGTAGGGCGTCGAGAGAAGAAGGGCATCGACACCAAAGGCGCGACAAGCAGGTCATCCGCGGCTGTCGCCGACGTCTACGCCTCACGGACCCGGACCTGCGCACGCCAGCCAAGGCTTCCTCTTGATTTGACAGGGCTGGCGCCCAAAGCTAGACTGCAATGTTAGCGAGTGCAGAACAGCATTCAGCATGCAGAACTCCATAAGAAGGACGTCCAGCTTGGGCAGCGGATCGAAGGGGGCGAATGGTGACGGCACGGTGAACCCTGATCCGTGCCCACGCGCCTTCATCGGAGACGACTCCCGGAACAGCAGCGCGCACACGGGAACTGAGGATCGTCGGGATCAACCGGCTGGTGATGCTGCGCCAATGGTGTTCCTTCACCACCCTCTCATCCCGTACGACCCGAGCGTGGCGCTGTACTTTGCGGGTGGCCCAGTTCTGCTTCCGTTCGAATACACGGGCTGGCAGGACGAGGTCATGTCCTACAAGCAAACGTGCTACATCAGCGCGTCTCTCAATCCGATGCCAACCTTCCGCTTCAAGGGCCCCGACGCGGTGAAGTTCCTATCGCGCGTGTGCGTCAACGATTTCGACCGCTTCCCGGTGGGCACTGGGAAACACGCCATCATGTGCAACGAAAGAGGCCTCGACATGGGCGACGGCGTGCTTCTGCGCTTCGCCGAAGACGAGTTCATCTCATATGAGGTGGGCGCGAACTACATCGCCTACGCCTTCGAGCAGGGCGACTACGACGCGGTCGGCGAGATCCTCTCAGGTAAGGTGTTTCTCTACCAGATAGCCGGTCCGCGGTCACTCCAGGTGCTCGAGGCGGCCAGCGGAGACGATCTGCATGACATCCGCTTCATGCACCATCGATCGAGTGCGATCGCCGGAAGGCCCGTCAACGTGGTGCGGGTAGGCATGGCGGGTACGCTTGCGTACGAGGTCCATGGCCAAGCTGAGGACGGCCTTGCCGTCTACAGCGCCATCCTTGGCGCCGGCCAGGCGTTCGGTCTTCGTCGTCTGGGCTTTCGCGCCTATACCATGAACCACACCGAGGACGGCTTTCCGCAGGCGTTCATGCATTTCCCCCATCCCTGGCTCGAGGACAGGGCGGTACTCGAGTATCAGGCCAGCATAGGCGAAGTGTCCAGGCAGGGTTCCATCTGCAGGGGCAGCATGGGGCCGGACCTCGCGCTTCGCTACCGCAACCCGGTGGAGCTCGGCTGGGCGAACCGCATCAGCTTCGACCATGACTTCACCGGCCGCGCGGCTCTTGAGAAAGAAGTTGCCCAACCGCGGCGCAAGATGGTGACGCTTGTCTGGAATCCTGAGGATGTCCTCGACGTCTATGCTTCGAAGTTCCGACTGGGCGAACCCTACGCCAACATGGACGCACCGAATCATCTCTTGGCCGACGGGCCGCAGATCAGCTACTACGCCGACCAGGTTCTCAAGGACGGCGAACTGGTCGGCATCAGTTCAGGTCGAACGTACAGCTACTGCTACCGCGGGATGCTTTCGCTGTGCTCCATCGACGTTGCTTGCGGCGAACTCGGCTCCGAGGTCATGGTGCTCTGGGGAGACCCGGGAACCCGTCAGAAGCGGATCCGGGCGACGGTATCCCGCTTCCCGTACTTGAACGAGAACCGCAACGAAGCTGTCGACGTGGCGAACATACCCCATCCGGGCGCCCGTCCAGAAAGCGAGCATGATCGTCGGTAGAAACAGACCTATTGTCAGAGGCTCGGGCCCCATCCGGTTGGCTCTTCCGCGTCGTCGCACCCTCCTCGTGTCGACCACCTCGGGAGCGCGAGGCGGGCCTGCCCCCTGGCCCAGCCGGTGCGCTAGAGGCAAGCGCGCCGGCTTGATGCCCGATCGGCCGCGGCGGTTAGAAAGCAGCCATAACAGGAGGTTTCCGCGCTTATGGGCGCTGACAAGAAGAAGATCGACATCGGAGCGGACCGGCAGGTCATCCGAGGTTCGGGTCTGATAGGCCCGGGAGATTCAGGTGTTCCCACTCTGGTAGATGTCAAGGACGGCAAGATCACCCGGATCCGGCCCTTGGACTACGAGGCAAAGTACGACAAGAAGGATTTCAACCTCTGGAAGATGGAGGCCAAGGGGAAGACCTTCGAGCCTCCCATGCGGTCGTCGGTCGGCCCGATCGGCGCCGCGTACAAGAAGCGGGTCTATTCAAAGAACCGCGTGCGCTATCCCCTGAAGCGCGTCGACTGGGATCCCAGTGGCGAACGGAATACGCAGAACCG
The DNA here is from genome assembly GCA_003157225.1 of Actinomycetota bacterium. Next base: position 2,305 of record PMIZ01000471.1, read on the forward strand.
CGGTTCGAGCGGCTACGTACGCATCTCCTGGGACGAGGCGACCGAGCTGGTGGCGGCCGAGCTGAAGCGGGTAGGAAAGACCTACGGACCCGAAGCCGTTCTCTCCCAGGCCGACATGCATGGCGAGAGCAAGCACCTCAGCCCGAGCCACGGTTGCGCCAACCGGCTGCTTTCGCTCCTCGGGGGCTACACCATCCAGATGCGCAAC
>PMIZ01000290.1 GCA_003157225.1 Actinomycetota bacterium
GACGCTGGTGAAGTCAGCCTACGGGGTAGGGATGGCGACCACCTTCCGGCCGGACGGTAGGCAAGCGGCGTGGCTCGACCCGGTCGGACTCAAGGTCGGGGAGCTCGCCGGGCGCCTCAAGAGTTGGGATCTGCGGGAGGCGTCCTTGGGACTTGCAGCGCTCAACTCCTTCACGAACTCCGCCGCGCGAGTCGAGGAGTGGCTCGGCAGACCGCTCTCCGAGGTCCGGTCAGAGTCGGTCTTCTCTTCTCTCGCGGGTGAGATCCACGGCAAGAGGGTGGCGGTAGTTGGCCATTTTCCCGCAGTGGCGCAAATCTGCGATCACTGTGAGCTGACCATCCTGGAACGGAGACCCGAGCCGGGCGATCTGCCGGATTTCGCCGCGGAATACGTCCTGCCGCTGCAGGACTACGTGTTCATCACTGGGACTGCCTTGACCAACAAGACCCTCCCCCGACTTCTGGAGCTTTCTTGCAGAGCGCGCGTGGTGCTTGTGGGCCCCAGTGTACCCGTGTCCCCGGTGTGGTTCGATTGGGGCGTGGACGTCTTGGCGGGTTCTGTGGTCACCGACGGGCCGGCGGCATGGGAAGCGGTGCAAGGGGACTGGCAGGGGCGCGCCCGCAGAAGCGGCACCGTCATGGTACAGGTACGCCGCGAGGATCTCCCGAGGAATCCTGGTGCCTATTGTCTTGCGCGCGAAGCCGTGGGCGAGGCCGACGCGGTGCAGCCGGGTGGATCCCAGAAGGTTGTCGACCTCATGACCCGCATGCGACCAGGCTGAGGTTCCCAGCGCCAAGCGGCGTCTACGCGCTCCCGGCTCCAGATGAAGGAACCGGCCCGCGACCACGGTCGCGGGCCGGTTCTCTGCAAAAACCCCGCTACGCTACGCGGCGCGGTCTATTGAAACTCTTGGCCTCCAGAAACGGCCAGGACTTGCCCCATGATGTGGTTGCTGAAGTCGGACGCGAAGAAGGTGACCGCGGCAGCGATATCGCGAGGCGTGGTCAGCCTCTTGTCGGGAATCACGCTGAGGAACATCGCCTCGGCGGCTTTCTTGTCGGGGATCTCCCCGGACGCCAGCTGCTTGGCCATGAAGTTGGTGTCCATGGAGGTGCCTGGGGAGACGCAATTGACGTAGATGCCGTCTTGGATGGCGACGATCGCAAGGTCTTTCGTAAACTTGTTGACGCCCATCTTGGCGATGGCATACATGGTGGCGCCCCTGAACAGGGACACGAAGTCGGCGCTCACGGAGGAGATGTTGACGATCCTGCCGTACTTCCGCTCTTGCATACTGGGAAGCACCGCCTGCGAGCACAGCATGGTGCCCTTCAGGTTCACGTCGAGCTCCCAGTTCCAGAAGTCGTCATCCTGCTCGAAGAAGGCCTTCCTGCCCAGCGTGCCGCCGGCGTTGTTGACCAGGATGTCCACCTTGCCGAAAGTGGCGAGAGCCTTGCTGACCATTGCCTGAACGTCGGACTTCTTGGTGACGTCGCATCCCACGGCCAAAGCCTTGCAGCCAAGAGCTTCCACACTGGCGGCCGTCTGCTTCGCCCCTTCGAGGTCGAGGTCCGCGGCCACGATGTTGCAGCCTTCTCCAGCAAGCATCATGCAGATGCCGTGGCCAAAGCCTTTCTGGCTGCCGGCTCCTGTCACAATCGCCACCTTATCGGTCAAACCGAAATCCATGCTTCCTCCGTTCTCTTGGCAGTTCAACCTGGTTTCCCCAGGTCCCTCTTCTCACGGCCGCATACCTCTGGCCACGTCTTCTACGTCCAGTTCGACGAGTCGCGGAATCAATAGAGGTTATCACTTCCGGTGGCCTGACTTCTGCAGGAGAACAAGCTCAAGAAGAGCGCGACGTGGGCAACGAAAGTCGCGGCGGTGACATGGGAAGATGTTGAGACGCTCGCAGACAAACTCGCCGGCGAGGTGTGCGGAACGTCAGTTAGAGAGCACGTCCGGCGCCAGTTGACGATGCAACCGCTCGAGCGCTCTGAACTGAAGGGCCTTCACTGCGCCCTCCGTCTTGCCCATCAGGGCCGCCACTTCCTGTATCGAGAGGTTGAAGAAGAAACGGCAGCCTACGACTTGACGCTGCTCCGAGGTGAGATACTCGAGCGCGGCGCGAAGGCTTCGTCTGCGCTCGTTCTCGAGCACGAACGTCTCCGGGTCCTCTCCGGGGTCCACGGTGGCGAGCAGCTCTGCTTCCGCGTCGTCCTGCACCGGCAGGCGACGCTTGCGGTAGTGGTCGATGACGCAGTTCCTGGCGATGGTATAGAGCCACGTGGAGAACTGAGCGGGGGACGGCTCGTAGCGACCGATGGCGACGTATGCCTTTTCAAAGACGGTGTTCGTGAGGTCTTCAGCCTCCTGGTATCCGGAGACTCGCGACGTGACGAACTGTAGTATCTGCGGGAGGTAGTGCCGATAGAGGTCGCCGAATGCTGTCACGTCCCTTTGTGAGGCCTGCAGCGCCAAAGCTCGGACCTGTTCCGTGCTCGGCTGTGGTTTTCGTGTGCGTGCAGACATTGTCGTCATACAGCAGGTATCGGCCGAGCGGAGCCACGACTTGAGAAAAGGATGCTGCTTTCGGGGGGTCGCCGCGCGGCGCGGTCGGTCGGCGTCAGAAGGGGAGGCGGA
>PMIZ01000495.1 GCA_003157225.1 Actinomycetota bacterium
CGGTGAAGTAGCAGACATTGGCTTCGGAAACCGGATAGCCGCCGGTGAGTACGATCTTCTTCGCGAACTGCTGCCGGGTGACCAGATCGCCGGGACCGAAGTTGCCTTTGGCGTAGCCGTTGATGATGCTCCGAGAAGCGAGATCGCTGATGGCGGCGTAGTAGGGATGGGTCGACGGTACATCAGGGAAGCTGGGGGCGGCAGCCGCGGCCATCGATACGATAGACACCGTCAGTGCCACCAGCACGACCAAGCCGACGCACAGACCAACCGCAAGCCGTTGGTGTTTCTTTCCCGCTAGGGACTTGAGAGCGATAGACCTTAGACGCATAGCGATCCCCTCCCGTTATCAATCGCAGAGCACGTACTATCTAGGGGCGTTAGCACGCAGTCTTGCCCGGGTCTAGGTCCAAAGACGCCTGGAGCCAACCGGAGAAGTCTCCGCTCCGCATCGACCAGATGACCACGCTTGGTGTACCCGATGCTGCCCGGCTCGTGCACGACGACACTCTCGGGCGAAACGCCAGAGCCCTGGATGACGCCCATACCTACGGGCCAATCGACGCCTCTCCCGATCCCGGAGTCCTTTTGACCTGCGGTTCCGTTGCTTCCTCAATTGGCGGATGGCGGTTCGCGTGCCGGCGAAGCAGATAGGCCGCCGGCAAGACGAGCACCAGGACTACCAGGGCAACGATCTGCGCCTCTCGGAGTCCCAGCGCGATCACGTTGTTCACCCTGAAGTAGGAGAGGAAGAACCGGCCGAGAGAGTACAGGCCGAGATAGGCGACGATAGCCATCCCCGGGGTCTTCAGCCTCGGCACGAGATAGAGCAGGACCCCGAGCACCACAAGTAGCCAAAGCTGCTCGTAGACGGGAGTCGGGTGCGTGGGTACCCCGTGAAGGTTCGCCGGAAGGAAGGCGTGGGGGTTGGTGTAGGTGAATCCCCAGGGCAGCTTCGTCTGATACCCCCAGGTGTCGCCGTTGATGATGTTGGCGAACTTGCCGATGATCTGCGCGACCGGAAAGGCGAGCGCGGTGCTGTCGAGCACCTTGAGAACGGGGAGTTTCTTCCAACGGCAGTAGATGAAGAGCCCCAGCATGCCGCCGGCAAGAACACCGTAGATCGCAAGTCCCACGAAGGGCCCAGAGAAGATCTCACCCGCATGGTGCCAGTAGTATCCGATGTTGTCCAGGACGTGGAAGAGTCGGGCGCCGATGATGCCCAAGGGGACGCCGATGATCGCTATGCCGACGGCGTGATCGGCGCGGATGCCTCTCTTGGCAAGCTGGCGGGAGAAGATCCAGGCACCGACCAAGACAGCGACGGCCATGATGAACCCGTACCAGCGTAACGCGAACGGCCCGATCTTGGCGAATATGGGATCGATGTTGATGGTCATGCTATTTGGTCCACCTTGGGGTTGCCGTGGAAAAGGAGGGCGCCCGCGTTTGCAGTTTACCCTCCACGCATGAAGCCAGTGTGAAGAGTGGACCTAACCGGACAACTTTCGAACCTGCGTGACGAGGTCACCCACCTGTTTCACCAGGCCTGAACCCCCCGATCTCGGCCGTCTCGACCTTATCCTCGACGCCGGCGAGGGGTGACGTTTGGCGCGGCCGGATCACCACGAGGACGACCACGACCGCCAGGATAGCGATGCCAGCAGCGACCTCGAATCCGCGCACGAAGCCGACCGTGATGGCATGGTCGCGCATCTGTATCGCGACTTCGTTAGCCGAACCCTGCGCGAGCGACTGCCCAGCTCGCGCAGCGGCATGGGCCGCGGCTGCAGCTTGCTGGCGAAGAGACGTCGCGACCGCACTCCAAGCCACCGTTCCCAGTACCGCCAAGCCGATAGCGCCGCCGATCTGCTGCCCGATGTTGAGTAGGCTTGAGGCAAGGCCCGCGTCCCGATCTTCTACGCCCGAGAGAGCGGTCAGGTTGTTCGCGGGAAACGTGAGACCCAGGCCGGTCGCGAGGACGAGCATGGGACCGAGTACCTCGCTCATGTAGTTGCCCTGCGCCGAGAGACGCGACAGCCAGAGCATGCCGGCGGCAACAAGTAGCGTGCCGGCAAGTAGAAGGGGCCGTGCGCCGAGCCGGGCGACGGCACGCGAGCTCAGCGTGGCCACCAGTACCACGGTAAGAGCCATCGGCAAGTAGGCCACCCCGGACCTGAGAGCACTGTAAGCCCACACCGTCTGCATGAAGATCGTGAGAAAAAAGAAGATGCCGAACATGGCGGTGACCACGGACAGCACGATGAGGTAGGCGCCGCAGCGGTTGCGATCGGCGAAGATACGCAGCGGCAGCAAGGGGTGGGAGCTGCGCCGCTCGATGAGGACGAAGGCAACAAGGAGCACCGCCGCAGCAGCCAATGCGGCGATGGTGGTCACATCACCCCCGTGGGAGACACCGCCTGAGTCGGTGGCTGCATGCGAGATGCCGTACACGAGCAAGGCGAGGCCTGACGGGCCGGTGAGCGCACCGGGAAAGTCGAAGCGGCCGGGGAGACGCTTTGAGGCCGCAAACACCCGCGGTGCGAGGAGCGCCAGCAGGATGCCCACCGGCACATTGACGAAGAACACCCAGCGCCAACTGACGTAGGTCACGAGCACGCCCCCGAGAAGCAGCCCGACCGAGTTACCGGCCGCGCTCACGGCCGCATAGACGCCCATCGCCTTGTTACGCGATGTGCCCTCCGCGAAAGTCGTCATGAGCAGTGACAGAGCGGTGGGGGCGATGACGGCGGCGCCAGCCCCCTGCAAGACGCGGGTCGCGACAAGCCAAGCCGCAGAGGTCGCAAAGCCCCCCGCCAAGGAGGCTGCCGCAAAGAGCAGCACGCCGGCGGTGAACGCGGACCGGCGTCCCAGGAGGTCACCCAAGCGGCCGCCAAGTAGGAGAAGGCCGCCGAAGGTCAGAGCATAGGCGTTAACGACCCACTCAAGCCCGCTGCCGGAGAAGCCGAGCGCGCCCTGCACATGTGGCAGGGAGACGTTCACGATCGTCACGTCGAGCACGATCATCAGCTGGGCCAAAGCGATGACGGTGAGCGCCAAGCCTACGTGGCTGCGCCGGGGCTGAGCGGGCGTTGACTTCGCGGGAGCGGGTGGCGCGGAGGGAGCGTCGATCATCGAGGTCTCCAGTGCATCATTATCACATGGGATATTCCCTTATGAGAATATCACAATTGTGCTAGAATGCCATCATGAGTGAGGACAGAACGACCGTGATCAGGGGGCTGCTATCTGACCTGTTGCGGGTGGGAAACCTCACCCTCCCCCGCATCGGCGAGCGGTTTGCCACCGAGCTTGGCGCCTCGCTGGTCGAACTAGACCTGTTGGCAGAGCTCGCCCGTGCTCCTGACCAGAAACTGCGCATGACCGAGATCAGCCAACGCCTGACCATCAGTACTACCTCGGTGACCCGTGTCGTTGACGGTCTTGAGGCGCGCGGCTATGCCAAGCGGACCCTCTCACCGGGAGATCGACGCGTCGTCTATGCCGAGCTGACCGATGAAGGCGCGAAACTTCTCGCGCGGGCTCACCCCGTCAGCGGTCCAGCCCTCGAGGAGTGCTTCGGACGCTATTTCAAGACAGCCGAGATGGTGGAGATGCGCACGCTACTGCGCAAGGTGCTCAATGAGGCTTGCGGCGACTCGGCGGAGTCTGCCGAAGACAGGGAGTCGAGAGGTTAGGTGCTGGTTGCACGGTTGAGTGGACCGCACGCAGACCTTCCGGACAAGGTCTGGCAATCATTCGAACGACGTCCGATGGTCAGCGATCGGGTAGGCGACCGGACATCAAAAGTGCACTACTCACAGGGAGGACGTTGTCGTTTCGACAACGTGAGTGGCCCGTACCGGATTTGAACCGGTGATCTCCGCCTTGAGAGGGCGATGTCCTAACCGCTAGACGAACGGGCCAGGGTGGCTCGCGTGCCAGGAATCCAACCCGGTGGGTCTTGCGCTACCTGGTCGCGCGAGTGCGTACTCTACCGGCAGGCGTCGTGAGCGTCAACCCGCGGCGGTCACCGAAGGGCGACGCACTGCGCGGCCTCGAGACGCGCCAGCGCCACCTCTCGCCCAAGAAGCGCCAGCGATTCGAACAGGGGTGGAGAGACCGCGGATCCCGTGACCGCGACGCGCGCGACCTGGAACACCGACTTGGCCTTCATCCCGAGCACCTCGGGAACCGTCCGAAGCGCGGCCTCGATGGCGTCAGAAGTCCACCTATCAAGCGAAGCAAGTGCGTCGCGCATGGTTGCGAGCGCGAGTCCCGCACCCTCCTTGGCAAGGACCTTCTCT
>PMIZ01000233.1 GCA_003157225.1 Actinomycetota bacterium
ACGGGTCCTGGAAGATGATCTGGACCTTCCGCCGGAAATTCTTCAGCGCCTCGCCTTGGAACGCATGCAGGTCCTCTCCTTCGAACAACACCGTGCCGGAGGTGGGCCTGTTGAGCGAAAGCACCGTGAAGGCGGTGCTCGTCTTCCCGCAGCCGCTCTCCCCCACCAAGCCCAGCGTCTCGCCCCGTCTGATGTGGAAACTCACACCGTCGACGCTCTTGACGTCGGCCACCTTGCGCTTCAACAGCCCTCGCGTGACCGGGAAGTACATCTTGAGATCGCGAACCTCAACCAGAGGTTCATCAGACAGGCAGCGCGTTCCCGGCGCCCCGCACTCCACGGCGGCCGTCTCGGGCGGCCTGCTCTCGAGATCCACGCAGCATGCGACCTGATGCTCGCCGCCCACGTTCCTGAGCGCGGGCCACGGCTCGGTGTCACACCTGGCCTCGCGATACTTGCAGCGGGGCAGAAAGGCACAGGTCGGCGGGAGGTCGATCAAGTTGGGTGGCATTCCCTCGATAGGAATGAGCTTGCTCCCCTGTTCCTCATTCAAGCGGGGCACGCTGTTCAGCAGGCCCCTCGTGTACGGATGACACGGGTCGCCAAAGATCTCTTTGGATGTGCCCGACTCGATCACCCGGCCGGCGTACATCACGTAGATGCGATGAGCATAGCGGGCTACCACCCCAAGATTGTGAGTCACGATAACCAGAGAGCTCCCGACGCTCTCTGAAAGGCTTTGCATGAGGTCGAGCAACTGGGCCTGGGTCGTGACGTCGAGCGCGGTGGTCGGCTCATCCGCGATAAGCAATCTGGGGTTGCACGACAAGCCCATGGCGATCATCACCCGCTGTCTCATGCCGCCCGAGAACTGATGCGGGTAGTCTTTCAAACGGGCCTCGGGTGCCGGGATCCCTACCATGGTAAGAAGCTCTACAGCTCGACTGCGCGCCTCTTGGCCGGTCATTCCCAGGTGCAACTGGACGACGCCTGTGATCTGACGGCCGATGGTGAGTACCGGGTTGAGCGACGTCATGGGCTCCTGAAAGACCATCGCGATCTTTCCACCCCGCACGGAGCGCATCTCCGGACCGTTCGGCCGATACTCGAGAAGGTCCTGCCCCTGGAAGATCACCCGGCCTCCGACGATCTTTCCCGGCGGTGAGATGAGCTGCAGAACAGACAGCATGGTGACGCTCTTGCCGCAGCCCGATTCGCCCACGATGCCCACGGTCTCGTTCTCGTGAATGTCAAGGTGGACACCGTTGACCGCTTTGAGTACACCCGCTTCGGTCCTGAAGTGCGTGTGCAGGTCCTCGATCTCCAGCAGCTTCGTCATGGCTCCCCTAAAGAGTGCCGCGCAGACGAGGATCAAGGGCGTCTCGCAATCCGTCGCCGACCATATTGAAGGCGAAGACCACCAGCATCAGGGCCAACCCTGGAGCAAAGGCCAGCAATGGGCTCGAAGTGAGGTACTGCTGCCCGTCCGCGACCATGTTCCCCCACGTCGCGGTCGGCGGGCTGATCCCCAGGCCAAGGTAGCTAAGACCCGCCTCCGCAAGGACCGCTCCCCCGATCATCATCGTCATGAGAACGATGTAAGGGGGGAAGCTATTCGGCAGGATCCTGCGCAACATGATGCGCGACCGCCGCGCTCCCGCGGCTCTCGCCGCCGTCACATAGTCGCTCTCCTTGAGCGCGAGGACTTGAGCGCACATCAACCTGATGTAGACCGGAAGCATGCTGATGGTGAGCGCGATCATGAGGTTCCCTAGGCCGCCTCCCATCAGGGCGATAAGGATCAGAGCCAGAAGGATCATCGGGAAGGCCATGAGCGCATCGGTGCAGCGCATGATCAGCGCTCTCATCCATCCGCCCATGAAGCCAGCCACGAGGCCAAGCAGGCCACCGACGATCGAGGCGAAGAAGACCACCCCGACCCCGATGATCAGCGAGATGCGGGCGCCGTAAACGACCCGGCTGAGCGTGTCCCTTCCCAGAGCATCGGTGCCCAGGAGGTGAGCGGCGCTCGGGGCTCGCATGGAATTGCCCACGTCGACGACGTTGGGATCGTGTGGCGCGATCCAGGGCGCGAAGAGGGCCACGACCACGAAGACCACAATGACCACCAAGCCGAACGCCACGACAGGGCGGCCGAGGAACACTCTCGCGAAGCGCCGGAATTCACGGGCCCGGGGAGAGAGTTCCGCGAGGACTCTCGGGTGGTCGATGTGCGCGTCTGCGGTGGTCACAGGCCTCATCCCGCTACGTGTACCGGATGCGAGGGTCGATCCAGAGGTACGCGATGTCGGTTATGAGATTCACGAGCAGGATCATGGCAGCAACGATGAGCGCGATTGCTTGAACGTACGGGTAGTCCTGGCTCACGACCGAGGTCACTGCCAAGCGGCCCATCCCCGGGATGTTGAACACGCTCTCGACGAGGACGTCGCCGCCCAGGACTATCCCCAGGTTGATGCCGGACAGGGTGAGTATGGGGATGAGAGCGTTCTTCAGCGCATGCTGGACCACGACCGCCCGCTCCCGCAGCCCCGTCGACCAGGCCGTGCGGATGAAGTCCTGCCGCATCACCTCGAGCATGCTCGATCGTGTCTGCCGCGCAGTCGCGGCGAGGGGGAAGATGGCGATGCACAACACCGGCATGATCGTCTGCTTCACACTCGTGACGAGACCCTGTGTGGGCCAGGTGAACCCGCCCACAGGCAACCAGTGAAGATAGATTGAGAAGACGTAGATCATCATCACGCCCAGCCAGAAGATGGGCAGGGTGGTGCCGATGTTTGACAAGCTCGTGAGAACAGTGTCGAGCCACGTTCCTCGTCGAACCGCACACACGACGCCGACGGCGGTGCCGAGGGCCGTCCCGATCAGGAACCCCAAGAGACCGATGTACATAGTGATCGGCAGCGCATGCTTGATCCGGTCGGACACCGGGCTGCCGTAGAGTATCGAGTCCCCGAGGTCACCGTGGAGAAGGCCCCCGACCCAGGCGACGTACTGGACCGGCAGGGGCCGGTCCAGTCCCTTCTCATGGCGCAGCGCTTGGACCTGAGCCGCGCTCACTTGGCCTTGTTGGCTGGAGGTCAGGTACATGCGGATCGGGTCACCGGGGAGGAGCCGCATGGCCAGGAACACCCCGATGGTGACGATGACCAGCACGACGAGCACCTGGAAGACTCGTTTGACTACGTATGTCGGCATTGCTTCGGGCCTGTGGGCTTACGAGTTCACCGCGCCGTCTTGACCCTGTCTGCGGGTCACTTGTTCAGCCACGTCTGCTCGATCGAGAAGGAGGCTCCTCCACCTCGCGTCCCCAGCCCGGTGTTCATCACGTACGCCTGCAGGGCGCAACCCGTGGCCGACTGCATGCAGAACAGCGGAGAGGCATCCGTCAGCATGAGGTTCGTGACGGCCCGGACCTTGTCGACCTCAGCATCCTTGGAGGTGTTTGCGGCGATAAGGGCGTTCTGCAGGTCGGTGCTCCTGCCCCAATTCAATCCCACCAAGTTGAACATGAAGTTGAGGCCGCCAACGAAGCTCGGATCTATGGCGGGCACGCCCATCATCATGACTGCATTGGCCGTCCATTTGCCCGGGTTGCAGTAGGAGAAGAACTTCCCGGCATCCGGGGTCTCGAGTGCGGCTTTGATGCCTATCGCCTGCCAGTAGCCCTGCACGGCCACGGCGAGATTCGTGTTGGCGCCCATGGGGCTCATGATGAGAGTGGTGTCGAAGCCGTTCGGGTAACCCGCTTCTGCCAGCATCTGCTTGGCCTTCGCCACATCATAGGGACGCGGATTGACGGCGCTCGCATCATATGCCGTCGTGCTTTGAGGCGGTATCTGATCGATCGCGTTGATGAACCCATAGCCGAGCCCTTTTGTGATCGCCGCGGTATCGAGCGCGTATTGAGCCGCTTCGCGGACCTCTTTGTTGGCCCACGGCGAGCCGGGGGTGGTGGTGTCCGGGAAAAGAAGGACATTGGTGTCGTTCTGCATCTGGAGGTTCATGCCCTTGGCCTTAAGGTCGGCGGCGGCCTGGCCCGGCTCTATCGACACAGCCCAGTCCGCGTCTCCGGCAAGCATCATCGACTGTCGTTGGTTGATACTGTCGGCGAAGATGAAGTCGACCTCATCGAGATAGGGGAGCTTGGTCCCCGCGTCGCCCTTCTTCCAATAGTCGGGGTTCTTCACGAACTTGATGTTCGCCCCCTGCGACATGCTCGCGAATTTGAACGGCCCTGTTCCGACCGGATTCGCCTTCATCCAGTCCAGACCGTTCTTGTCGTAGGCGGCTTTCGACACCATCGATACTAGGGTCGCGGCATCGGCGAAACCGGCCACCGTCTGGTTGCTCCAGCTCTTCAAATCGACCCTGACGGTATAGGGGTCGACCACCTCGACAGAGGACCAGGTAGCCACCCCGCTCGCGGGCGCTCCGCCGCCGCTGGACGACACGCCGCCGGTAGGCGGGGCCCCACTTGCTCCTGCCGGCGCAGTCGCGCCGGCGGGAGGAGCTCCCGACGATGTCGTGGATGGACTTGCTCCAGCCGGAGTTGCGGCTCCAGCGGTTGTGGCGAGCGGGCCACCCGCTGCGCCCGCGGGAGGAGCCCCTGCGCCCGACGGAGGAGCCCCTGCGCCCGCAGGCGGAGCGCCGGCCGGTGGAGCGCTTTGAGCGGCGAGGAATTGATCCAGGTTCCACTTGACCACGTCGGCATTCAGGTCACTGCCATCGTGGAACTTGACGCCCTGACGAATCTTGAAGGTGATCGACTTGAGGTCGTCGGAGACTGAATACGATTCAGCCAGCCAAGGAACGACGTTGCCCTTGCTGTCTTGGCGCAGGAGAGTCTCCAGGCAGACCTGTAGTATGGACCCCGAGGCGCTGTTGCCCATCGAAGCCGGCCACCCTATGATCGGGGTGGGACTCGGGAAGGCGATCCTCAGTGTCCCGCCGTACTTCGGTGCACCCGAACTGACGGAGGACGCGGGACCGGATGTGGTACTCACCGAGCTTCCGGTTGTTACGGTCGTCTTGGTACTGGCACACGCCGCCGTGACAAGAACCAAGGCGAGCATGACCATCAAGCAGAGGCACAGAGACTTTTTCATGACAGACTCCCTCCTTATCCCTCGACCCAGGCATCAAAACGCAGACCGGCCCCCTCGTCATACGAGCGGCTGAACGCTTCCGGATAGACACGGTTCCACTCGTCCAGCTGGGCCTCGCTGACCTTTGCCACTTCGACCAGAAAGCTCGAAACGGCCATCCCGGTGGCGTTCTTGGACGTAGTCTTGTGCGGCGTGATTGTGTTGATGGCGCCGCCGCGATCCAGCCACCCGGGAATGATGGGATCGTAGCGGGCACCGTGGTCCATGGAGATGGCGCCGGCCATGACGCGCTCGGAGACGTACGCGCCGCCGAGAACGACGCCCCGCTCGTTGTACACCTGGACGATATCGCCGTCCGCGATGCCTCGAGCGACTGCATCCTCGGGGTTCAGCCAACACGGCTCGTACTGATACCCATCAAAGCCTCTGACCTTGCCCGTTGGGAGCTCGCGAGTCCAGGTGATGTCATCTCCCTGCGCGTGCATACGCCAGCGCGGGTGATTCGACAGCACGAGCAGCGGATATTGCTGCGCCCGATCGCTCGACATACGTTCGTCGTGACTCTCGCCCTTCTCGATCCACTTGGGCAGGGGCGGCCGCTCAACGTCATCCGGGAAGTGATCGGCCAGTCTGCCCGAGTAGAACTCGATGAGCCCCGAGGGGGTCTCGAGCGGGAAGTTCTCCGGGTCTTCGTAGAAGCCCCGGAGCCCGACCGGCTTCGACTTCCAGTCGGGGTCGGTCGGGATGACGAAGTAGCCCTTCTCAACGAGCTGCTCGTATGAGCACAGGTCGGCGATGTCCGAGCCCTTGAGGATTAGCTCCTTCTTCTCGTCCACGGTCTGGCCGCCGGTGTACTCGTCGAGCAGGCCTAACTTTTCGGCGATGAGACAGACCGCCTCGTAGTCACTCTTGGCCTCGCCCACCGGCTCGATGATCCGCTTTTCGTCGATGACTATCGGGAACTGGCCGTTTCCGCTGTCCGCACCGATGTCGTTGTTCTCGAACTTGNNGATCTCGACAAGCCCGTGGCCCTCATCTGCGGCATGAAGGACATGATGAGCCAGAGCCGCGAGGAGCTTTGCCGTCTGGGCGTAGACGAGTGCGACGTACTGACCAACTACTGAGTACGGCCCGGGGGGCGCGAGTCGTCTGATCCTTCGTTCCCCAAACTCGGGTGGTTTCAAGGGCGTACCCCTCGCCCTTCCTTACCGTCGTAGCAATGAGCTCCTCATCGCTGCACCCAGGCGTCGAAGCGAAGGCCGGCGCCCGAATCGTAGGGCCGAGCGAAGGCTTCGGGGTACTGCCGCTTCCATTCGTCCATCTGCTCTTCGGTTACCTTTTCGACCTCCACCAAGAAGCTGGACACGGCCATGCCGGTGGCGTTCTTCGAGGTGATGTTGTGGGGCGTGATGGTGTTGATGACCCCGCCCCGGTCAATCTCACCGGGAACGATCGGGTCGTAGCGGGCCCCATGGTCCATGGAGACTGCGCCGGGCATGACCCGTTCGGAAACATACGCGCCTGCCAGGACGACGCCTCGCTCGTTGTAGACCTTGACGATATCGCCGTCTTGGATCCCGCGGGCGGCGGCATCGCTGGGGTTGACCCATAGAGGCTCGTATTGGTAACCATCGAAACCCCGCACTTTGCCGGTCGGGAGCTCGCGGCACCATGTAATGTCGTCGCCTTGGGCGTGCATGCGCCAGCGGGGGTGATTGGAAAGGACGAGCAGAGGATACTTCTCCGCCCGCTCGCTCGATATGCGCTCGTCGTGGGAGAGGCCTTTTTCCACCCAGTGGGGTACCGGGGGCCGCTCCATGTCGTCGGGGAAGTGCTCGGCCAGTTTAGCTGAGTAGAACTCGATGAGGCCGGACGGCGTTTCCAGCGGGTTGTTGAAGGGATCCTCGTAGAAGCCCTTGAGGCCGACCGGTTTGGCCTTCCAATCGGGGTCGCCGGGGATGATGTAGTAGCCTTTCTCGACCAGTTCCTCATAGGTCGTCATGCCTGCCACATCTGAGCCCCGGAGGATGAGTTCCTTCTTCTCTTCGACGGTCTGGCCGCCCGTGTACTCCTCCAGCAATCCCAGCTTCTCAGCGATCAGGCAGACTGCTTCGTAGTCGCTCTTCGCCTCGCCGAGCGGCTCGATGATCTGCTTCTCGTCGATGACGACCGGCATCTGGCCGTTGCCCGAGTCGGCGCCGATGTCGTTGTTCTCGAACTTGGTCGTGATCGGCAGGACGATGTCCGCGAACAGGCAGTCATTTTCGAGCCACGGCTGTTCGGCCACGATGGTCTCGATCTTCGGACTCCTGAGCGCCTTTATGAACGAGTTCGAATCGTTCCAACAGGTGATCCAGCACGGGGCATCCGTCCAGATCATCCGGATCTCCGCGCCGCCTTCCTCTTTGGGGATCGGATAGTGGAACTTTTCGAACTGGTCGTCAGTGCCTATCGAGCCCCAACTGATGCCGTACCAACTGATCGGCGGGTTCAGCAGGGCATCGTGGATCAAGTCACGGGGGATGAACTGCTTGGTCGGCTTGGGCATCTCAAAGGAGTCCGGAAAGGCCGGCGGGAGGCCCTTCTTCGCCGCGGGCGGAGGCGGACCGTCGGGTCGGGCTCCAGGCGGAGGGCCGGGTGGAGGCCCGGCGAGGCCCTGGGCGGGCTCACCGTGCTCAGCCACGCCCATCGGGTGTTTCAGGTTCATCGTGCCGACGGCTTTGAGTGACTTGAGATACGCGGTACTGGCCCTCAGCATGCCGGAACCCAGAGCGCCCGGCATCGCGGCCATGCCGCTCACATCCTGCCACTCGATCATCTTCACCTGGCAGACCCCGGGCTTGCCCAGCCCTTGCATGGCGAGCAGGAGCACTTCGAGACGGGCGTTCTCAGTCGAGTACGGGCTGCGGATGCCCGGCCCTCCGTTGCCGTGGGCGATGGACGTGACCTTGGAAGCCCATTGGCGCCCAAGGGCTTTGATAGTCCAAACAGGAACACCGCACTTCGGAGAGGCCCATTCGGGGGTCTTTGGCACGCCGTCCTCTTCGCCGAGCACGTATTTCTCGAACTCGCGGTAGCCGACCGCATGGCTCGCAACGTAGTCCGCGTCCCAGGTGTCTTCGGTCATCCACATATAGGCGATCGCAAGCTGGAGCGCGGCGTCGGTGCCCGGAAGGATCGGGATCCATTTGTCGGCATGCACGGCCGCGCCGTAGTTGAGATCTGGGCACACGTAGACGTTCTCGATCTCCAGCTGCGACAGCCAGTAGCAAAGACGAGTGGCTGCCTGGCCGTTCTGACCTCCTGGGGTGGTCTCGGGGTCACAGCCCCAGAAGAGAAGCAGTTCGGTGTGCTCCGCGATGTCGGGGATGAGATTCCCCCCGGGTCCCTGCAGGCCGACCGGCGACATGCCCCAGACATGCTTGGCGCCCCAGTTCCAGCCTTCCCAGCTGTCTGTGTTCCTGACCTGGAGCGTGAAGCCACCCGTCAGCCGCAGTAGGTCGTCGTTGCATCCGTGGGGCTTGTGGATGAGCTTGGATTCACCGTGCCCGTCGCACTGAGCGAGGATGGCATAGAGTCCGTACTGCTTCTGGACTCTCCTGATCTCGCTCGCGATGAACTCAGCGGCCTCGTCCCATGAGATGCGCATGAACTTGCTCACGCCCCGGTTCTGCGGATTCCGCTCGCCGTTCGGATCCCAG
>PMIZ01000461.1 GCA_003157225.1 Actinomycetota bacterium
CCTATCAGAGATCGCCCACGCGGCCGAGGTGCCGCTGGCAATCGATTCCACCTGGGCCAGCCCGGCGCTCCACCAGCCGCTGGCCCTGGGGGCGGATTTCGTACTGCACAGCCTGACCAAGTACATCAACGGCCACGGCGACGCTTTGGGCGGGGTAGTAATCGGCCCGCAAAAGCAGGTGCAGCGCATCCGCAAGGAGATGCTGGTGCATCTGGGCGGGGTAATGAGCCCCTTCAACGCCTGGCTGATCCTGCGCGGCGTGACCACACTTCCAATCCGCATGGCGGCACACCAAGAGAACGCTTTCGCCGTGGCCAAACACCTCGAGCAACACCCCAAGGTAGTGCGGGTGATGTATCCGGGTCTGCCGTCGCATCCCCAGCACGAACTGGCCGCGAGACAGATGCGCAACTTCTCGGGCATGGTCACCTTCAGGGTCAAGGACGGGCCCGAGGCCGCCCGGCTGCTATCGGATAGGTTGAAGATCGTGCACTACGGCGTGTCGCTGGGGCACTGCCGCAGCCTCCTGTGCTACCTCGGCACCGACGGCTTGCTGCGCTCGTCGTTCCATCTGACACCGGAGCAGGAGCTTTCCTACCGGGAATTCGCCGGCGACGGCATCTTCAGATTCTCAGTGGGCCTGGAAGACCCGGCCGATGTGATCGCCGACCTCGAACAGGCGCTGGCGCCTTTGGAGTAGGCACTCCAGGCGGGGGGAGCGGGCAGGCGTCGCCGCGGTGGCGGCGGCCCTATCTGATGCCCGAGTCATACTCCACCGTCACCTCAGTGAACGTGTGCGGCGCGACGGTCACGTGCTGAGGCCGCGCGATGGGCAGAGGATTCCCGTTCTGTGGCTCGAGAACGTAGCTACCTGGTGCCAGGTTGACACTGAACCGGCCGTCGCCGCCGCTCTTTGTCTCTGCGGCGGTCGTGCCGTCGACTCGCTCGATCACGATTGTAGCAGCGTACGGGCGGTCGGTCGGTTCGCCAGGCCGCTCCACAGGCGAGATGGGACCGATCGTCACAAGGCCCCGGATACCGCTATCTTCGCTCCCGCCCGCTGACGTGGTCGACCCACCCCTGAGGTTGTAGAGCATCTGGGCGACTTCCCCCCGCGTGGCGTAGGCGCCCACATTCCACGCCGGTCCCAAGCCGGTCAGCCCGTTCAGGAGCCCGTTGTACTCGGCAATGCGCAGGTTCTCCCCGTGTGGCTCCCCTACGTCAGCGAAGAGAGACGGCGTACCGGGGGGCGGTCCCACGAGTACTCCCGCCATGAGGCTCTTGGCCCCTCGCACGATCATGCTCACCGCCTGGTCTCGCCGAATCGGGTTCCACGGCGCGAACCGCGTCTGGGCCGCGTCGACGCCGTTGGTGATGGCGCGGTCGNNTCTCGCCGGATCGGGTTCCACGGCGCGAACCGCGTCTGGGCCGCGTCGACGCCGTTGGTAATGGCGCGGTCGAAGGCCGCCTGCACGTACCTGTGCGGGTAGCCGTCGGCGTCGGGCTTGCCGAGATCGGTGAACCGAGTGGCGGTCGAGTCACCCGGCACGATGCCAAGCGCCCCGACGATGATCTTGGCGAACTGCTGGCGAAGGACGGTGGCGTCGGGCCGGAACGTGCCGTCTGGGAATCCGCCGACAAGGCCGGCGGCGGCCAGACTCTCAATGGCCGTCTTGTAGGACGAGTCGTCGATGTCGGTGAAGGGCATGCCTCCACTGCCAGGCTGAGGAGCAGCCGCGGTCAGAATGACACCTCCATCACCAACCGCCCACACATGGCCACCGGCGGTGGAAACCGCGCGAAGCGTGACAGACGCCTGCATCACCGGCAAGGTCCCTGGGATCCAGAGACGGCCGGCTTGGGTCGTCTCTAGGATCGTGCTCTTGTCGCCCACCGCCCAGCCAGTGGACGAATCGCTGAAGTGCACGCCCCGCAGAGTCGCCGACACCACCGAGGGCTGGCTCCACCAGGTGGCGCCTCCATCGACGGTGACGTAGATGGCGCCGAAGTCACCGACGGCCCAGCCGTGCTGCCGGTCGACGAAGCTCACACCATGAAGGTCGATGCCGGTGGTGGGCAGGCCCTTGGTCTGACGGGTCCAAGTGGCGCCCCCGTCGTGGGTGACCAGCACCAGGGGCGTGCTGTCGGTCAGGCCGGCCGAGCCGACCGCCCAGCCGTATTCGCTATCGACCATGCAGACCGATTCCAGCGAGGAGTTGTCGGGCTTGGGGAAGTCCGCGGCTTTCCATTCGTGCCCATCGTGGGTGTAGACGATGCGCGGGTAGGTCACGCCTATGAAGCCCACCCAGCTGCCCACGGCGACTCCGTGCGTGGCATCGGCCATGGAAAGAGACACGTAGCTCCAGTTGTTGTCGCGGAACTCGGAGGACCCTTCGGCCTGCACCGCCCAGTGAGCTCCCCCCGTGGTCGTCGCGACGATGGCACCGTCGCTGAGGGCTGCCCACCCATGCAGGTCGTCCACGAAGTCGATGGTGGCGGCGGTCAGAAAGTTCCAGCCAAAGGCGACATCGCCGGCTTCGTGGCTCGTCGAGTACTGCCAATCGGCACCGCCCGAGTCCGTGCGGCCGATGATGGCAGTCGGCTCGATGCCCGCCTGGCCCGCCGGGGTGAAAGTGACGCCACCGACCCAACCGTGGGAGACGTCCACGAAGTCTACCGCGTGGTAGTCGATCTGGCCGCCAGGGAGGGAAGTCCAACTGCTCGCCTGCGCCGGGCCCGCAAGAACCACCGAGCAGACCGAAACAACGAGAATCGCCACGACACCAAGAATGTACCTTCGCACTCGAGACCACCCCTTTTCGCGCCGTGCTCACGTGTGTCACGTCCGCATGACGCCATGCTACACGACGATGTTCCCGCCACCCGACGGTCGGGCCCCAGACGGGCCACGCCCAGTCTCGTCCCTCAGGAACCTCAATTGCCCCCTTATGCTCGTCTTATGTGCCTTGGCGTACGCTTAAGAAAACGTACGCGTGGAGGAGGCGCGAGATGGAGAATCGCATATGAGAGAAAAAGCAAACGAGTCGTCAAGGCCAATCCCTTCATGGAGGTTCGGCAGGGAATCGAGGATGTAGAGATGCGCAAANNCGTGGGATTCGCACTCGGCATGGTGATCGCTCCGACCGCCGCGTTGGCCGCGGGCTCCGACACACTCGCCACCACGGCCAGTCAGTCGACTGCTCCGGCCTCTCGGGCCGAGTTCGCCATGTTGGCCGTGAGTGGTTTCGGCCTATCGACTGCGAATCCATCCACTCCCACGTTCTCGGATGTGGGAC
>PMIZ01000067.1 GCA_003157225.1 Actinomycetota bacterium
AGCTGCGGAGTATCGGTATCCAGCCGGACATCATCGTGTGCCGCTCCGACAGGCCCATCAGTCAGGAGCTGAAAGAGAAGATCGCCCTGTTCACCGACGTTGAACCGAAAGCGGTCATCAGCTGTGTCGACGCCTCGAGCATCTACTTCGTGCCTCTGAATCTGCGCGACGAAGGTCTTGACCGTTTGGTCGTCGAGAAGCTCGGGCTCCAAGCGGGGCCGCTCGACTTGACTGAATGGACCGAGCTCGTGGATCGGGTCAAGAATCTGAACGGTACGGTCCGGATCGCTCTGGTCGGCAAGTACGTGCAGCTTCAGGACGCCTACCTTAGCGTGGTGGAGGCACTGAGGCATGCAGCGATCCACCATGGGCGAAAGCTCGAGGTGATATGGGTGGACGCGGAGACGTTGCGCAAGGAGGAGATCACTTCGAGGCTCCAGAGCGCCGACGGCATATTGGTCCCCGGTGGCTTTGGGATACGCGGCATCGAAGGGAAGATCTTGTCGGCCTGCTACGCGCGGGAGAACAAAGTGCCGTATCTCGGGCTTTGTCTGGGCCTCCAGGTCGCAGTGGCCGAATTCGCCAGGCATGTCGCTCACATGGTGGGCGCCAACTCCTCAGAGTTCGACCCGTCTACGAACTATCCGGTTATCGACCTCCTGCCGGAGCAGAAGGACATCGAGGACAAGGGCGGCACGATGCGGCTGGGCGCCTCGCCTACCAAGCTCGTCCCCGGGACGAAGGCCTTTGCCGCCTACGGCGAGGAAGTGATCTACGAGCGCCATCGGCACCGGTATGAGGTGAACAACATCTTTCGCAGTCAATTGGTGGACGCCGGTCTCCATATCAGCGGCATGACGCCGGACGAGCGGCTGGTGGAGGTCATAGAGCTCGACGACCACCCGTGGTTCGTGGCCTGTCAGTACCACCCGGAGTTCAAGAGCCGGCCGACGAGACCGCATCCCCTCTTTCGGGAATTCGTCGGTGCGGCGATAGCGTGCGCGTGCGGAACCCGGATCGAGGAGATCCAGGGCGAGTGCTTGGCGGCGGCGGAAGCGGAAGCGTGATCGAGCCCCCCGTACCATCGAGGGACCGCCTCACGGAGCTCTTCCTGGAGTTGGCGGGGCTTGCCAGTCCTTCTCGGCACGAGAGAGCCGTGGCCGACGCCATCATTCGCCATTTGGCGAGCGTGCACGTGGACGTCCACGAGGATGACACCGGTCGACGTATCGACGGTGATGCGGGGAATCTCAGCTGTACCGTCCGGGGCACCGGATCCTTTCCGCATCTAGCGCTCGGCGCTCACATGGACACGGTGGAGCCTGTGGGGGAGCTGGATCCTCAGCTTGCCGACGGAGTGTTCACAAACAAGGCCCACTCCATCCTTGGCTCGGACGACAAAGCCGCCATTGCTGCCCTTTTGCATGCCACCGAGCTATTGGTGCGATCGGGGGAGCCCTTCCCAACCTACGAGATGTTCTTTACCGTCTCGGAGGAGACCGGCCTTGTTGGGGCCAAGCACATGGGAGAGCACGTCCTCTCGAGTCCGTTCGCTGCCGTGCTCGATTCATCCGGGCCCGTCGGGGGGATCGCGGTGAAGGCACCCAGTCAACAGGGCTTGCAGGCTGTGTTCAGAGGTCGCGCGGCCCACGCAGGAGTCGAACCCGAGCGCGGCCGGAGCGCGATCCTGGGTGCTGCCAAGGCTATCGCCGCCATGAAGCTCGGGCGGCTGGACGAGGAGACCAGTGCGAACATCGGCGTGATCCACGGTGGCTCGGCATCCAACATCATCCCCGACTACTGCGAGATCAAGGGAGAGTGCCGCAGCCACGACGACGCAAAGCTCGCCCACACCGCGGCGGCGATGGTCGATGCGCTTCAAGAGGGCGCCGCCCAGGCCGGCGTGGACGTAGACATCACGCTCGTCCACGAGTACCGCGCCTTTTCACTCACTGGGCGGGCGCCGGTGGTCCGACTGGCCAAAGCGGCCGTGGCCGCCATCGGCCTCGAGCCCCGGCTGGTCACCGGGGGCGGCGGCTCCGATGCGAACGTTCTCAACGCCCGCGGCCTCGCCACCGTCAATCTGGACGCCGGCATGATGCAGGTGCACAGCGCGGACGAGTACGTCACTTTGGACGATCTTGAGCGCTTGTGCCGGCTTGCGCTGGAGATGATCCGCCTGGCGCCGGAATTCGGCCCTCACGCGAGCTGAAGCCAAGCCGCCGCTCTCAAGGAGACGCCCTGGTGTGAATCATCCATCTAGTCACGACAAGTCCCTTCCGCGCGTGGTCAGCGCGTCGCTCGTCTATCAGGGCAGAGTCGTCAGCCTGCGGGTGGACGAGATCACGTTGCCGGACGGTCGGCTAGCTACGCGCGAAGTGGTCGAGCATCCCGGCGCTGTCGTGGTGGCCGCTATCGAGGCGTCAGGGGATGTGGTCTTGGTTCGTCAATACCGGCATCCGTTGCGCGACTACCTCCTCGAGCTGCCTGCGGGCGGTCTCGAGGCTGGGGAGGACGCCGCCGACGCCGCTAAGCGAGAATTGAGGGAAGAGGTCGGCCTCGTGGCCGATAATTGGACTTCTCTGGGCCACTTCTACTCCTCGCCAGGGTTCGCGAACGAGCGATTGGACGCGTTCCTCGCGACCGGTGTTCACAAGGTGGACGCCGACCCCGACGACGATGAGGACATCGAGGTCGTCCGCGTGCCTTTGGGCGACCTCCTCGATCATCCTGAGCGCATCCTTGATGCGAAGACGCTCGCCACATTGCTTCGGGTGGAGAAACACCTGGCCCAGGGCTGACCCAGCGGCAAGGAGGGGGTCCCGTGCGAATTGGAGTCCCAAGGGAGATCCGGGAGGAAGAGTACCGGGTGGCTCTCACGCCGGCCGGTACGCGCGAGCTTGCCGGGCGAGGCCATCAGGTCTATGTCGAAAAGGGAGCCGGCGAAGGTTCGCTCTTTCCGGACGATGCCTATGTCGCGGAGGGAGCCAAGCTCGTGCCCGACGCGCCCTCCCTCTTT
>PMIZ01000426.1 GCA_003157225.1 Actinomycetota bacterium
CGACCGTGGACATCCCGGCCTACATCTTCCAGGGCCTGGAGGAGCATCCACACCTGGCCACGACCATCGTCAAGCGCGACAATCCGCTGCCGGCCATCATCGGCCGCACTTGCCCGCACCCCTGCGAGGCCAACTGCAGTCTGGCGCCCGCCGGTCAGGCCATCGCCATCAACAACATCAAGCGCTGGTGCGCCGACCGAGCCGAAGACCTGGCCGACGATCGCTGCGCATCCGGTTGTCTCGCCAATCCCACGGTCGGGGCGCTGCCCGAGGTGATCGACGCCGCGGGCGGCGCGGCCCTCATCGCCGGCGGCCCGCATGAGGTGAGCGAGCTGACCACCGTCCAGATGAGCCAGCGGCCCGTGGAGGTGAGCTGCCGGCTCGACGACAAGCAGGCCGCGTGTGGCAAGAAGGTCGCCATCATCGGCGCCGGGCCGGCCGGACTCTCAGCCGCCTACTTTCTCGCGCGCCGCGGCTACCGGCCCACCATCTTCGAAGATCTGCCGGTTCCGGGCGGCATGGTACACGTGGGCATCCCCGAGTACCGCCTGCCCCGTCACGTGATCCATCGCGAGACCGAACTCATCCAGCAGGAAGGCGTCGAGATCCGCTACAACACCCGGGTCGGGCGCGACCTCGCCTGGGACGACTTGGAGAAGCAAGGCTTCGGGGCCACCTTCGTCGCTATCGGCGCACACCTGGGGCGGCCGCTCGGCATCCCGGGAGAAGACCTCCCCGGGGCTATGGACGCCATCGAGTTCCTCCGCAAAGTCGCTCTGCACGAGCCGGTGGACATCGGCCACGACGTGTTGGTGCTGGGCGGCGGCAACTCGGCCATGGACGCGGCCCGTACGGCCGTCCGTCTGGGAGCGAAGAACGTGCAGGTGGTCTACCGGCGCACGCGCAACGAGATGCCGGCCAACCCCTGGGAGATCGAAGAGGCGGAGGAAGAAGGAGTCCATTTCAACTATCTGGCCACCCCGATCGAGTGCAAGGGCGAAGATGGGGTCTCCGGGTTGGTGTGCCAGCAGATGGAGCTGGGCGAGCCCGACGAGAGTGGCAGGCGGAGACCTGTCCCGACCGACATGGCCCCGTTCGTGCTCTCTGCCTCCAGCATCTTGGCCGCTGTAGGACAGAAGCCAGATTTTGAACCTTTCAAAGGGGATGGATCGATCAAGCTCAACAAGTACGGCTACATGGAGGTCGATCCCTACACCCTCGCGACGAGCAAGCCCGGCGTGTTCGTGGGTGGTGACGCGGTGAGCGGGGGCGGGACCATCATCGAGGCCATCAACGCGGGCAAGGTGGCGGCCAAGTACATGGACAAGTACCTGCGCGGCGAGCCGGTGGTGGAGGATCTCGAGGACAAGACGAAGCGCCTGGCCGTCTACCTCGGCGCCCAGGACAGCCGCGAACCGCTGGTAGACACCGCCGACTACGGTGCGCGCCAGAACATGCCGATGGCAGCGCCAGACGTGCGCAAGCACAACTTCGAGGCGACCGAACTGGGCTATACGCTGGAGCAGGAACGCCTTGAGGCGGACCGGTGCCTACGGTGCCACAGGCCGATCGTGGTGGTGGCGTAGAGGGCTACATCTCCCGAGCGAGTAGCAGCGCCAAGTCCGGGCTCTTCAGCTCGGACTTGGGCGAAGCAGATCTCACCTGGTTTCCTCCGGTCGCCTTGATTGCGTGCTGGGCTGCGTCGGCCGCGACGATGAGCTCCTGCCAGGACTCCCCGTGCTCCGGATAGGTGGCTATGCCGAACGAGGCGCTGACCCGCAGGCTTCTCGACTCTCGCGTGACTCGTGCCCGGGCCATGGCCGCCCGGACCCCTTCGGCCCACGTGGCCGCAACCTCCGCCGGCATTCCAGGAAAGACCATGAGGAACTTCTTGCCACCGTACCGGCACGCTATGTCGCTCTCGCGGCAGCGCCATTTTAACAGTGAGCCGAAAGCCTTCAGCACTTCGTCGCCGGCCTGGCGACCGAACGCGTCGTTGACCAACCTGAAGTCATCGACATCGCATGTCACCACGCTGAGCGGGGAGTCGTCTCTTTCGCACTGTATGAGCTCTCGCTCCAGAGAAGCCTCCATGAATCTTCTGTTGTAGAGACCCGTAAGCGCGTCCCGTACTGCCATTTCGGCAAGTCGCCGATTGAGCGCATGGACTTCGCGCCCGGCGAGCTCCCTCGCAGTGATATCGGAAGCCACCAAGACGGCGCGGAGTCTGCCGCCCCTCTCCAGGCGCGAGCTGGAGAGCTCGATGTAGACCGACGAGCTGTCCTTCTTGAGTCCCTCGCACTCGAGAAC
Organism: Actinomycetota bacterium; assembly: GCA_003157225.1. The sequence goes on from PMIZ01000426.1 coordinate 2,311, forward strand.
CGGCGGGTGAGGCTCGTTGGCGAGACACGCGCGAATGTGTTCGGTGAGGTGCAGTCTGCTGGAATGCGCGAACGTCTTGATGGCCGGGATGGCCAGCATTTCATCGCCTTGGTACCCGAATATCTCGGCAAAACGGGCGTTCACGTACGTGAGGCGGGTCCCCTCCAAGATGGCTATGCCGGTCAAGGATTGTTCGGTGAGGCACTGCCACCTGGCTTCCGAGTCCATGAGCGTTAGTGTGGTCTCTCCGACCGTGTCCGCCAGCACCCGTACGGCCCCGCGGAGGCGGGCGACCTCGGCTCGGAGTTCCTCTTCGGTGCCGTCGACTGCCTGGTCTTGACTGCCACTCGAGTCGGGAGAAGGGGTCAGGTTGTCGTCTACGTTCATCATCGCTCTTCCCAAGGAGGCCACATGCTCTCTTCTATCGCATCGGCGCGAAGATACGTTTCAGCATTGGACTTTGGTCCAATCTCGAGGCTCTCCTACGCGCTCTCGGCGACTCGTAGTACGGGGCTCTGACTCCTAAGCGCAGAACTCGAGGGTGCGGTCCGGAAAGGACCGTCGTCCATGGCGGTTTTCGAAGAAGTTGCCAGCTTGACTTGGTTCCTTCCGGCGGCCTTGGCCCTATACTGGGCTTCGTCGGCTGCAGCCACGATCTCCTCCCAGGTCTCTCCGTGCGTGGGGTATTCAGCCACGCCGAACGAAGCGGTGACATGCACGGTTCTTGACCCCGCCGTGATGCGAGCTGCCGCTGTTGCTGACCGCACGCTCTCGGCGCGCGTCGCCGCCAGCTCCGCCGGCATTCCAGGAAAGAC
>PMIZ01000487.1 GCA_003157225.1 Actinomycetota bacterium
CCGCGCTCCCGCTCTTCCGGAGCGTTGTCGATCGAATCGAAGCTACGGAACTGAATATTGGGGTTCCCGACCGCCAGGTTCTTGGTGATCGCCGCGGTCAAGGTGGTCTTGCCGTGGTCGACATGGCCGATCGTACCAACGTTCACGTGCGGCTTGGTCCGTGCAAATTTCTGCTTCGCCATCGATTCCTCCCTTTCTACCTGATGAATCCCTAGAAGTGGCCGCCATAGTCCAGCAGCCGGTTTGCCTTGACTAGTCTTCGGTTCTCCTGCCGCCCTGCTGGGCGATTATTTCCTGCGCGATGGTGCCGGGCACCTCAGCGTAGTGACTGAATTGCATGGTGTACACTGCCCGGCCCTGCGTCATGGAGCGAAGGTCCGTAGCATACCCGAACATCTGGGCGAGTGGTACCGCGGCTCGGATGACCTGAGCGCCCGCCCGCAGCTCCATGCCGTGGATGTGCCCGCGGCGCGAGTTGAGGTCACCCATCACGTCGCCCATGTACTCCTCGGGCACCACTACTTCAACGTCCTCAATCGGTTCGAGCAGCACCGGGTGGGCCTTCTTGGCCGCCTCGCGGAACGCCAGCGAGCCGGCGATCTTGAAGGCCATCTCCGAGGAGTCGACCTCGTGGAACGAGCCGTCGATGAGCTCCACCTTGACGTCCTCCATGGGGAACCCGGCGAGGACACCGGTCTCCATGGCTTCCACCATGCCTGCCTGCGCGGCCGGCACGTACTCCTTGGGCACCGCTCCCCCCACGATCTTGTTCTCGAAGGAGAAACCGGCGCCGTACTCGTTCGGCTTCATGTTGATGACCACGTGCCCATACTGGCCGCGTCCGCCGGTCTGCCGCACGAAGCGGCCCTCCACCTTGAGCGCGGCCTTGGTAATGCCCTCACGGTAGGCCACCTGGGGCCGGCCGACGTTGGCATCCACTTTGAACTCGCGGAGCAACCGGTCGACGATGATCTCCAAGTGGAGCTCGCCCATGCCGGCGATGATTGTCTGGCCGGTTTCCTCGTCGGTGCGCACCCGAAAGGTCGGGTCTTCCTCGGCCAGTTTCATCAGGCTCTCGCCGAGCCGGTCCTGGTCGGCCTTGGTCTTGGGCTCTATGGCCACGAAGATCACCGGGTCGGGAAACTCGATTGCCTCGAGCACCACGGCGTGGCCCGCGTCGCAGAGCGTGTCGCCGGTGGTGGTGACCTTCAGACCGACCGCCGCGGCGATCTCGCCCGCGAAGACGTCGGTGATATCGTCACGGTGGTTGGCGTGCATCTGCAGGATGCGGCCGATGCGCTCCTTCTTGTCCTTGCTCGCGTTGTAGACGTACGAGCCCGCTTTGAGCGTGCCGGAATAGACCCGGAAGTAGGTGAGCTTGCCCACGAAGGGATCGGTCATGATCTTGAAGGCGATGGCGGAGAAGGGTTCGTCGTCGTCGGCGTGCCGCACGACCGTCTGGCCGTTGTGGGGATTGATGCCCTCCACCGGCGGGATGTCGAGCGGCGAAGGCAGGTAGTCGACCACGGCGTCGAGGAGCATCTGCACGCCTTTGTTCTTGAACGAGGAACCACAAAGCACCGGGGTGAGTTCGATGTCGAGCGTGGCTTGCCGGATGGCCGCCTTGACGCGCTCTTCGGATATCTCGCGCCCTTCGAGGTAGTCCATCATCAAATGGTCGTCACGCTCGGCCAAAGCCTCGATCAGCCGGATGCGCTCCGCCCCGGCCAGTTCGCTCATGTCTTCAGGGATGGGCGCTTCGAGCCACTCCACTCCCATGTCGTCCTCATAGAGGTAGGCGACCATCCGTACCAGGTCGACCACTCCTCGGAACTGGTCTTCGCGCCCCACCGGGAGCTGTACGACGAGCGGCCGGGCATGCAACCTGTCGACCATCGTCTGAACGCCGCGCATGAAGTCAGCGCCCACCCGGTCCATCTTGTTGATGAAGGCGATGCGGGGAACCTGGTATTTGTCGGCCTGGCGCCACACGGTCTCGGATTGGGGCTCAACCCCGGCCACCGAGCAGAAGAGAGCGATGGCTCCGTCGAGCACCCGCAGCGACCGTTCGACCTCCATTGTGAAGTCCACGTGCCCGGGCGTGTCTATTATGTTGATGCGATGATCGTGCCATTCGCAGGTTGTGGCCGCCGACGTGATGGTGATGCCCCGTTCCTGCTCCTGGGCCATCCAGTCCATCACCGCGGCGCCGTCGTGCACCTCGCCGATCTTGTAGGTCCGGCCGGTGTAGTAGAGGATCCGCTCGGTGGTGGTCGTCTTGCCGGCATCGATATGAGCCATGATGCCGATGTTGCGGACCATCGCCAGCGGATGCTGCCGAGCCGTCTTCGCGTTGGGCTTATGTGCTGTTGCTTGAGCCACTTGCTGCTTTCTTTCGAACCTTGCCTAGCGCCCCGACTACCAGCGGTAGTGAGCGAACGCCCTGTTGGCGTCCGCCATGCGCAGCAGGTCTTCTTTCTTCTTCATGGTGACGCCGGTGCGGTTGAAACTGTCTAGCAATTCGCCGGCAAGACGCTCGGCCATGGTGTGCTCGCGCCGCGCGCGGCTATGCGTGATGATCCACCGCACCGCCAGCGTGTACGAGCGGCGGGTGGGCACNNGTAGTTGGCGCCGCCGACCCGGCGAGACCTGACCTCGAGCGCGGGCCGTACGTTCTCCACCGCTTCCTTCAGCACGCCGGCGGGATCGCTGCCGGTGCGCTCGCGCAGCAGGTTCATGGCGCCGTAGATGATGTGCTCGGCCGTGGATTTCTTGCCGTCCAGCATCAGCCGGTTGACCATCTGGGTGACCAGGCGGCTTCTGTAGATGGGGTCGGGCTGGATGTCCCGTTTGGTCGCTTTTACTCTTCTAGCCATTGCCTGCTCCTACTTGCCCATCTTGGCGCCGTATTTGGAGCGGCCGCGCTTGCGATTGGCCACTCCGGCCGAATCGAGGGCCGCACGGATGATCTTGTAGCGCACACCCGGTAGGTCGCGCACGCGGCCGCCGCGGATGAGGACGACCGAGTGTTCCTGGAGGTTGTGCCCGATGCCGGGGATGTAGGCGGTGACTTCCATCCCGTTGACCAGCCGGACGCGTGCCACTTTCCGCAGGGCCGAGTTAGGCTTCTTGGGTGTAGTGGTGTACACGCGCGTGCACACGCCGCGCTTCTGTGGCGCGCCTTTGAGGGCAGGTGTCTTGCTCCTCTTGGACTGTTCCTGCCGCCCCTTGCGGATCAACTGGTTGATCGTCGGCACACGAACTCCTCGTCTATCTCTTTCTCATCCAAACCTACCGCTGCGCACGCATGGTCAATGCGCGCATCTGGACGCGCAGCGGCCGCGAAGTATAGCAAAGCGCCAGGGTGCCTGCAACAAGCGCCGAAACCCGATTTGCGTAAGGTCGCGGCCACCCGGGCGCTATGCTACGGCATTTCTACAGGTCTTCCGCTCCGGGGTCACCGGGGAAGTCGGCACCTAGCAACGCGGTCCCGATGTCGCCACCGACGCTCACCGCGCCGCCGAGCAGTACCTCCCCATCCTCGTCGGTGGAATCCTCACCGGTGAGTGACCAACCCTTTTCACCAAGCCTGGCCCGGATTTCCTCCAAGCTCTTCTGTCCGAGTCCCGGCACGGCCATCAGGTCTTTGGTGGTGTAGCCCAGCAGGTCGCTGACCCGCTCGATACCGGCCCTGCTCAGCACCGAGTGGACATAGGTAGGCAGATCGAGGTCGTCCACAAGCATGTTGTAGGCCTCGGCGTTCTGCGACGAACCCGTCAACTGGGCCCACTGCTGCTCGGGCGTGAGGGCCAGGCCCAAGTCGGATCTGGATCCCATGACGTCGGAGAAGATGTCCATCTCGGCCGGGATGCCGGCGCTTGTCAGCTCGATGTTGCGGTATGAGCGCAGGCCGGTGGCCGCCGGGATGAGCTTGCCGATGATCACGTTCTCCTTCAGACCGATCAGCGAGTCCTTCTTTCCACGAACCGCCGCCTCGGTGAGGACGCGGGTCGTCTTCTGGAACGACGCAGCCGACAGGAACG
>PMIZ01000445.1 GCA_003157225.1 Actinomycetota bacterium
GAGGGCACCCGGCGCAGCGTCGTTATTCAGCAGCCTGCTAGACCCACAGGGCAGCAACCAGGGCGGGCACGCATTCCACGAGCTCGTTGGTGGCCCCGAGCGTGTCCCCGGTGAATCCCCCGATCCTCCGGCGGCAGTAGAGTCCTACCACAAGTCCGACGCCCATCGACGCGGTGGCTGCCACGAGGCCCTCCGTGCCGGCGAGCAACCAGCCTGCCCCCAGCGAAGCCACGAACGCCCACGCGACGAGCACCCAACGGCCGGTGCGCCGGGAGAGAAAGGCAGTGGCGAGCCCCCCATCCGAACGGGCGTAGCGGAAGAGAGCCATGGTCACCACCACGGCGCACCTCCCGGCGAGGGGCATAAGAAGGACGGTTCTCCAGCGCACACCCTCCGGCGCCACCGACGTGAGCAGGGCCGTCTTCAACAGGACGACGCAGACCACGGCTACCACACCCATGGCCCCGGTGCGGCTGTCGCGCATGATCGCCAGCACCTGGTCGCGAGGGCGCGAACTGAGGATGCCGTCCGCGGTGTCGGCCAGGCCGTCCATGTGCAGTCCGCGCGAGGCCGCGATCAGCAGGCACACCAAGATCGTGCTCGCCGCAAACTGCGGCAGCACCTTGTCGAGGCCGAAACACGCCGCCGCGGCCACCCCGCCGATCATGAGCCCCACGATGGGAAAGAAGTACACACCGCGCGACAGCTCCCGCTCACCCCCCGCCCAGGCCTCGGGAACCGGAAGCGGAGTGAGGAAGCGGAGTGCCGAGAAGAAGGGCCTCACTCCCGCCCCTATACGTTCGAGTGGGAGACCGACGCCTCTTCGAAGGTCGCTACCTCGGTGAGCACGCGCACCGCCGCCTCCACGAGATTCATGGCCAGGGCCGCCCCCGTCCCCTCGCCCAGACGCAAGTCCATGTCGAGAAGGGGCTTCTTGCCCAACGTCTCCAGGGCGATGCGATGACCACGTTCCACGCTCCGGTGAGCCGCGATCATGTACTGAACGGAGAGAGGCGAGAGAGCTTGGGCCACCAGGGCTCCCGCCGTGGATATGAACCCATCTACCAGTATCGGTTTGCGCATAGCCGCCGCGGCCAGAATGAGGCCGGCGATGCCACCGATCTCGAAGCCGCCAACCTTCGCCAGCAAGTCGAGGCCGTCGGCAGGGTCGGGACGGTTGACCTCAAGAGCCTGCCTGACGATCTCCGCCTTGTGCCGCAGCTGCTCGTCGCCGATGCCGGTGCCCCGGCCGGTCACTTCTTCCGCGGTGGCACCCGACACCGCCGCCACAATCGCGCTGCTCGCCGTGGTGTTGCCTATGCCCATCTCGCCGGTCCCGAACACGTCGGTGGAGGGTCCAAGTTCGCGAGCCACGCCGATGCCGGCTTCGACCGCTCTAACGGCCTCGTCATGGGCCATCGCCGGGCCCCTGGCCATATTGCGCGTCCCCGGACCGACCTTGCGATCGAGTACGGCCCCGCCCAGATGGCTCAAATCGCCGGCGACGCCCATGTCCACCACCGTCACCTGTGCGCCCGCGAGGCGGGCAAGGGCGTTGATCGAAGCCCCTCCGGCCACGAAGTTGGCCACCATCTGCGTCGTCACTTCCTGAGGGTAGGCGCTCACGGCCTCGGCCACCACGCCGTGATCGGCCGCCATGACCACGATCGTCTTGCGCTGGACCGCGGGCCTGGCGGACCCAGTCATGCCCGCGAGGTCCTCGGCGAGATCCATCAGCCGTCCGAGAGCCCAGAAGGGCATGCTCAGTTGCTCCAATCTCGCACGCGCCGCGGCTTTCGCCGGAGAATCGGTGGGAGCGATCGATGCCAGGGTCTCTTCAAGCAAGCTCATGCAGATACCTTTCTATGACCTGATAGTCAGAGCAACAAGGCGATGCGGGTCCTTTGAGGCAAAGCGGGAAGCCGCTCACCATGAGCACAACCAACTCGGCAGCGGTCGCGACGCTCTGGTTGCAACGGCCCAGAAGATCGCGGAACTGGCGGCCCGAGGCAGATTCCGGAACCACGCCCATACCGACCTCGTTGGTCACGAAGATGGTGGGAGCTTCGCGGCCGGAGCAGGCGTCGATCACGGCCTGGCAGCGCCGCACCATGTCGCTTTCGGTGAGCGTCGAGACGGCCCCGTCCGAATCCCGCATGCCCGTACTCCACATCAGATTCCCCGTCCACACCGCCAGACAATCCAACACGACCACAGCGCCGGCCGGCGCCGAGGCGAGCGCGGCGACGATCTCCTCAGGCTCCTCGAGCGTGCTCCATCCGCCCGCGGTTCGGGCCTCCTGGTGCTGGGCGATACGAGCGGCCATCTCGACGTCGGAGGCGACACTGGTCGCCACGAACACCCGCGGGGCCGGCAGAGATTCCGCCAGGCGCTGAGCCAGACTGCTCTTGCCGCTTCGGCATCCACCCGTGATCAGGACGATACGCCCCAACTCAGTCCGCCCCCCGGTCCGAGGCTGCCCATAGCTCGGAGAGCATAGCCCCTCCGTCGAAAAGATCGATCCGCATCACAGATGCCGGCTGCACATTGAGCACCCAGAGCCGCTCTCGGCCGAGACCCAGCAGGGCGCAAGCCAGGGA
>PMIZ01000121.1 GCA_003157225.1 Actinomycetota bacterium
CTCACCGGGCGCGAAGGTAGGTGGGGTGGGCGACCGCAGGCGAACTCATGCGCGACGGGATGGGATGGAGCCTTCGCTCGAGGTAAACACCGGATGTCGATGAGGCTCCGTCCGCAAGAGGTCACGCACCTCTCGAGGAGCTCTCGTGGCTTGCGTCGGACGGTCAGTTCGCCCCCTGTTTGACCCGTTGCTTAGGTCAGTTCGGCACCGCTTAACACCGACTTTACGGGCCCGCCGCTAGACTCATAGAACGGACGCAAGGAGCGTGGCGCCGTGGACCATGGCTTAAGAGGGCGCGCCAAGCCGCGAGGGTAGTCTTGTTGAGCAGAGCGCGTCTGGGAGCCCGAGTCAAAGGAGTCTCTGTGCGACTGAGGAACACGATCATGCTGAGTGGCCTCTTCCTTTCGCTGGCTTTCCTTTCTATTTCCGGCCCTGCCGCCGCTGCGGGCGCGCCTACCGCCTTGAGCTTCGGCGCCCAGGTCGTCAAGCACAGCTCTAACACCTCGATCGACTGGTCGGGCTATGCGGTTGCAACCAACCTTGCCTCGCCGGAGAGTGACGCGGTGAGCGATGTCAGGGCCCAGTGGAAAGTTCCGGCAGTTTCCCAAATGGTCGGTGGCTATTCTGCGGTCTGGGTGGGGATCGATGGCTACTCCGACAACACTGTAGAGCAGATCGGCACGGAGCAGGACTGGGTGGGTGGCATCCCTACTTACTACGCCTGGTATGAGATGGCTCCCAAGCAGCCCCGAACGATAGGACGGGTCTACCCGGGTGACCTCATCTCGGCGGACGTGAGCTACGTGGGCGCAAGCGAGTTCAAGCTCACCCTTACCGACACTACGGCTGGGCATGCTTTCAAGTTTACGACCACGCAGGAAATGAGCGCACTTCGCCAGTCCGCGGAGTGGATCGNNAGCTTCACCGGAGCCAAAGCCACGCTTGATGGTCACACGGGCACCATATCCGACGCGGCGTGGCAGAACGATCTCATCACGATGGCCTCGCGCCGTGGGGCGGTGGAAGCTCTTCCCTCCGCCCTCTCCGCCAACGGCAGCAGCTTCAGTGTGACCTGGGAAAACCCACCTTCACTTCAGGGCAACGGCCTGGGTCGAGGTCGGGCTTGGGGGCGGGTGCCTCTCTTGTAGTGAGGCTCAGTCGGGCGGCTCCCATATGGTGGCTGGCTTCGGAACCGAGCCGGGCCGCGGTGGGCGAGCGAAGCGCTCAGCTTGACACCGGCTAGAACGAGCTGGTCTGCGGGTCAACCATGCCCTCAGGGGTATCGGAAAGAGTCGCGCCGGCCGCTGCCCCCTGCAATCTGTCGACGCCGTCGCCTGTCCACACGCTCCTCTCGCCGTGACCGTCGGCGCCCCGCTGCTCCCGGGTGAGGGTGTCGTCGCCGGGAGAGTATGCGAAGGCGATAGTAGAGCCGCCCGCATGGTAGTCGATCTCATAGAGAGTCTTGCCGGGTTCTCGCGTAACGAGCGCCAGCAAGAGAGTGGCTTCTTCGCTCTGCGGCATGACCGCAGGCTATTCTCCCAGAGACAGGCTCGCCTGCTGGCTGCTTGCCGGCGGCTTAGGTTCAGAATGCGAACGACTCAGCGTCCAGACGGTCATGCCGCCGGCAAGCAGGGCTTTGAGCAGTACCACGATCGTAATAGTCCGGGCCGAGATTGGTAGGCGTCCCCGACGCGCCGCGACCTTGGCGGGGGAGTTGCTCGTAAGTCGCCCGCCCTCACACCTCTGGCAACCGGTTCCTCGCTGGACCAGATCTCCGCAGACGGGGCAACGGTCAAGGGTGACTCGTGACGATTCCATTGGTTGTCTCAGCCTTTCCCCGACGGTCTTGCGGCTCGATCCCAGAACCTTCCCTGTAGAGACCTCTCTGTCCATAGACCTCTCAGTCTTTACTTCGACCTACGGCACGAAAGGCATGAGCGGACCGAGCCATGGGTTAAGGGTTTGTGGGGGCTCTGCGCTGACTTGCTCGTCCCGGTCAGAACCCGTTACGCGAGCGCGCTTCTGCGATGAGCCACGCGTCGTGTGCGGTCTCGGTCACGCCTCGACGTCGCCAGGCCGTCTGTGACAACAGCGCCATACCCATCATCTGCCTCGCCTGCTACGCTTTGCCGGTTGGGCTACGTCAGTAGCGGAGGACAGGGCGCTTCAAACACATCGCCCGAGGCTTCGTGACTTAGCTGGTCGGACAAGGCCATGCCGAAACTTCCGCGGAAAAGAGGTCACACATGCCGGTCATCACTATCGAAGGTCCGAGAATCGCCGATCTTGCCAACAAGCGCAAGCTGGCGCAAGACATAACGAACGCGGCTTCGAAAGCCTTCGCTCTCCCCAAGGAGACGATCGTCATCATTCTCCACGAAACCAGTCCCGAGTGCGTCGCGACCGGCGGAGAGCTGCTCTGCGACCGCCCGGGAGCGGGTGAGCAACCTTCGCTTCAGGTGAACACCGGCCGTTCATGAAGCCCTGGGGCGGAGGAGCGGGACGAGCAGCTTCAGCGTCTGCCCGCGCGCGACGTTCATCGCGCTTCTCGGCCGGCCATCAGCAAAAAGGATGATGCAATGGAGAGCACGGGGCCCCTCTCGGGCGTGACGGTCGTCGATCTGAGCCGCGTTCTTGCCGGCCCGTTCTGCACGCTCATCCTTGCCGAACTAGTGGCGCGGGTCATCAAGGTCGAGTCCCCCGGGTGCGGGGACGATGCACGCCACTATGGACCGTTCGTGAACGGCAAATCCGCGTACTTCATGTCCCTCAACCGGGGGAAGGAAAGCATCGCCCTCGATCTCAAGGCGGAAGAGGGACGCTCGGTGTTCGAAAGGCTCCTGGAGCAGGCGGACGTGCTGGTTGAGAACTTTAGACCCGGAGCCTTGGAGAGGCTCGGCTATGGCTGGGACTCACTGCACCGCCGCTACCCCCGTCTCATCTATGCCGCGGTCTCCGGGTTTGGTCACACAGGCCCGTACGCTCAGCGCCC
>PMIZ01000086.1 GCA_003157225.1 Actinomycetota bacterium
GCAGGAAAGCGGATGCCCGGAGCAGGTGAGACCGGTCCAAAGCATGTTGCTCTCCAGTGACTCCGCTATCTCTCGCGAGACGATGACCGCCGACAGCGGGACGTAGCTGCTGGTGAGCCCCTTCGCACAGGTGATGATATCCGGCTTGATGCCGTAGTGCTGAGTGGCCAGCCACTTACCGGTACGTCCGAAACCTGCCATGACCTCGTCGTCGATGAGGAGGATCCCATATTTGTCTAACAATGCCCGCAGCTTGGGATAGTAGTCGTCGGGTGGCACCAGCAGGCCGTTGGTGCCGGTGATACCTTCCGCGATCATGGCGGCGATGGTATGAGGTCCTTCCATCTGGATGACCTCTTCGATGTGGCTGACGCACTCCCGGCTACACGATTCGACCGTTTTGCCAAAGGGACAGCGGTAGCAGTAAGGGTCGAAGACCCGGATGGTGCCTGGTACTCCTGGCTCCACCGGCCAGCGCCGGAAGTCGCCGGTGACACTCATTGCGCCCATGGTATCCCCGTGATACGAGCGGTACCGGGCGATTATCTTCGACCGACCCGTGTAGACGCGCGCCATCTTCAACGCGCTCTCGTTGGCCTCGGTACCGCTCAGGCAGTAGAACGACTTGGCAAGGCCCGTTATCTCGGCCAGCTTCTTGCCAAGCCGCGCTCGGGGTTCCGTGGCAAACCCAGGGCCGGCAAAACACAGCTCGTCCACTTGCTTCTTGATGGCGGCGAGGATCTTCGGGTGCTGGTGACCGATGTTGAGATTTACCAGCTGGGAGCAAAGATCGAGCCACTTGTTGCCATCGCCGTCCCAGAACCAGACCCCTTGCCCCTTGGTGAGGTGGATGGGATTGGCGGCGCTTTGCACCGACCAGGGAAACAGCGTGTAATCGCGGTTCTCTTGTACCACTTCTTTGGACGGACGTCCCATCAACTTACCTCCGAGTACGATGGGACATACTAGCCACGTATCCCCGAAGGTTCAACGGACAGAGTGTCAGAATCTGCAGCAAAAACGCCAATCTCGGCCCGCCGCCCGCCCCCTCGCGGAACCGTCGGGCTCAGATCGAGCTGCGCTTCAGCAACTCGAGGGAGATGAGAAGGCCCGCTCGACGTTCCGGCTCGTCCAGATCCCCCAGCATCCCTTTGAGCTGCTCCAGCCGGTAGTAGAGGCTCTGGCGGCGCACGTGCAGGCGTCGCGCAGCCTCGGCCATGTTGAACTGCGAGGCTAGGAGCGCCTCGAGCGTGGAGAGGAGAGTGCTACGAGGCCGAGCGGGCAGCGCCAGCAGGGGTCCCAGCTGACGCTGGACGAAGGTCGCACTCCTTCCGGTCTCCACCAAGGCCTCCAGCAGGCTATCGAGGAGAGGCTCCTCGTCCGGCGGCGTGACTCTGGCCAAGATGCGTTGGTGAGCGGCCCGCGTCAGATCGGCGAAACGCACCTCCGACCGAAACACGACGATGGGAAACTCCAGCAGGCGGGCGATCTGGAGCATCTCGTCGGGCACCTCTTGCATCCATTGCACCAGCTCCAGTGCAAGACCCTGCGCGCCGGCCTCAACGAGCGACCGCACGAACGCCATTCGAGCCGCGGGTTCGGCCCGAGCCAATTCCAGGCCGGTACTGAGCAGGAGTTCGCCGCCAGACAGGAACCGCGCCGCGTCCATGACCTCGGACACATGCACCCAGGTGACCGGCTCGTCGAGCTTGGATTGGCCAAGGAGAAGCTCCGCCCCTTGGAACGCCGGCAAGGCCAGGATCTCGCGCAGGGTGGGTAGGCTCAAGATTCCTTCTTGGTGTCAAACCGCCGGCCGTGCGCAAAGCCTTTGGCCAAGCGTTCGCCCACCGCGTAGTAGGCGCTCTCGCCCGGCGCATAGATGATAGGTGCGATCCGTTCCGTCAACAGCTGGCCGCCAGCATCCAGGCAGTCGGCCTCGGCCTTGACGTCAAGGATCTCCCCCACGAACTGCGTGTGCATGCCCAAGTCGCTAATGAGGACCACCCGGCATTCGAGCGACAGGGGGAACTCCCGTACGTAAGGGGCATCCACCAGTTCGGACCTCACAGGCGTGAGCCCCGTCGCGGAGAACTTGTCCACGTCCCGCCCCGAGACCATGCCGAAATAGTCGGCCTCAGCCACCTGGTCGCGCGAAGGAACGCTCACCGTAAAGGCCTTGTGCTCGACTATGTTGCCGTACGAATACGTGGCCTTTCGCAACGACACCGCCAAACACGGCGGCTGGGAACAGCAGATGCCGCCCCAGGCGATCGTCATCGCATTAGGCTTTTTGTCCTTGTCGTAAGTACCCACCACCCATGCCGGCGTGGGATAGATAAGCGTGTTGGCGCCAAGTGACTTTTTCATGCTCGTTTACCTCATGTGCCCCCGGAGTTTAGAGTTTCCATAGTGTATCGCGCAGGCTTCAGAGTGCCAGAGCCTCCTTGACGCTGGGCATCGTGCCTGATAAATTCACCTATTTCCTACCCATTTGGCCATGCCATCCATAGAAACCGCTCATTTTGCCTGTATTACCACACGGCAATCGAGATATTTGCTTTTTGCAGAAAAAAATACAGAATTCTCAATTTTTTTGTGACACGCTAAGGAGGTCAGCCGGTTATGGCTACTAAATAAGTTTACTATTTCGGCCCAGACGGGACCGAAGGCGACGCGAGTATGAAGAACACGTTGGGCGGCAAGGGCGCGAATTTGGCCGAAATGGCCAAGCTCGGCCTGCCCGTGCCCGCCGGTTT
>PMIZ01000304.1 GCA_003157225.1 Actinomycetota bacterium
GCCTCGCCCTTGGTGCGGATCATGGCGGCCCCTTCGTTGATGCGTCTCAGGGCTTCTCCCAGGCCCGTCGCTCCGCACACGAACGGGACCTTGAACTTCCATTTGTTGATGTGGTGGGCCTCGTCGGCGGGAGTGAGCACCTCGCTCTCGTCGATGTAGTCCACATCGAGGGCCTCCAAGATCTGGGCCTCCACGAAATGCCCGATGCGGGCCTTGGCCATCACCGGGATGCTGACGGCCGCTTGGATCTCGACTATCTTCTCGGGGTCGGCCATGCGCGCCACGCCGCCTTCTTTGCGGATGTCGGCAGGGACGCGCTCCAGCGCCATGACCGCGCAGGCACCCGCCTCCTCGGCGATGCGGGCCTGGTCGGCCGTGGTGACGTCCATGATGACCCCGCCTTTGAGCATCTCGGCGAGGCCCGTTTTGACCCTAAGTGTTCCCTCTTCTCTCATTGCCGGTCCCTCCGTCCGTTAGGCAAGGACATATGATAGCTCTTACAGCACCTGAACCAGGCTGTAGTCCGTACGCCGCTGAGCAGGCGTGAAGCCGGCTTCGCGAATAGCGTGCACCAGATCGTCGCGGTTCGCTTGGACGCTGAGGCCTGTGGCCGCCACCACGTTCTCTTCGATCATCGTGCTGCCCAGATCGTCGGCGCCGAACCGCAGGGCCACCTGCCCCATCTTGAGGCCCTGAGTCACCCATGATGCCTGGATGTGAGGCACGTTGTCCAGATAGAGCCGCGAAACGGCCAGGGTGGTGAGATAGTCCACCCCCGTGGCTTGGTCGGTGGAGCCTTCTAGGGCGGTGTGCCCCGGCTGGAAGCTCCAGGGGATGAACGCCCGAAAGCCACCGGTCTCATCCTGAAGCTCCCTGATGACCCGGAGATGCTCCACTCTGTCTTCGAGACTCTCGACGCTCCCGAACATCATGGTGGCGGTGCTGGGGATGCCCTGGGCGTGGGCCTGGCGCATGACTTCCAGCCAGGCCTCGGTGTTTGCCTTCCCCGGAGCGACTTGTTGCCGGACCTTGTCCACCAGAATCTCCGCGCCTCCGCCGGGCAGCGAGTCCAAGCCCGCTGTCTTCAGCCGGCTCAGCGTCTCGGTCGTGCTCAAGCCGCTCACCCGGGCGATGTGGACGATCTCCGGCGCCGAGAGAGAGTGGATGGTGACGGACGGGAAGCGCTCCTTGATCGAACCGAAGAGATCTTCGAAGTAGGCGATGTCCAGATCGGGGTGGAGGCCGCCCTGCATCATGATAGCCGTCCCGCCGAGGTCGAGGGTCTCCTGGATCTTGGCGTGGATCACATCGCGGGACAGCACGTAGGCCTCGGGCGCACCGGGGGTGCAGTGGAAGGCGCAGAAGCGACAGCCGGAGATGCAGACGTTGGTGTAGTTGATGTTGCGGTCGACGATGAAGGTGGCCAGCGGACCCGGGACGAGGCGCTCGCGCACTTCGTGGGCTCGCGCCCCCACTTGCAGCAGGTCGCGCGAGCGCAGCAGCTCCAGGGCCTCCCTGTCGGTCAGACGAGTCATGGGCTGCCCGCCGAAGACGAGCCGGTTGCGCGCCCTATCTCTCCTGCGTCTCCCGCGACGTCGTCGATGAAGCGCAGCTCGGGCACTTCCTCCAGCTCACCGGCCTCGTAGGCCAGCTCGTAGAAGCGACGGAGCCCCCGTTGGTACTCTTCGGTGAACTCGTAGTGAAGCAGCGTGAAGTAGCGAGCCAGGCTCTCACGGTCGAAGGGATACAACGCGAGGGCGGAATCGACCACTTCGGGCAGATGCTCGCGGCCGTAGTCCAGGCACTTCACCATCTCTCTCTCGACGGCCACCAGCTCGACGCCGTTGGCACGGGCGAAATCCTCTCGGACGGCCCAGACGGCGAATACCATGGGCAGACCCGTCCACGCCTGCCAAACCGCTCCCAGATCGTGGCAAACTGTGTCCTTCTCAGGGAAGTACAGGGCCTCGAGACCCTGGTCGCCGATCAACAGGGCGGCGTCGTGTATCTGTAGCGCTTCTCCGACCGACCCCTCGATCTCTCCGTAGGTCACGTCCTGCTCGTAGTGAAGCTTGAAGATGGTCTTGAGCAGCGCTACCGAGGTGGCGCTCTGTCGGGTGAGGGCGATGCTCCTGATCTCCGCGAGCGGGCGCCGGGTGACGAGTTGGATGCTATCGACGGCGCCGAGCGAGGAGATGCTCACGTGCCGGGAGATAACGAGTTGGCGATGGTTGCGCGCGTAGGCGATGGAGCTCACGAGGCCCAGGTCTATGACGCCTTCGACAAGCCACCGGTTGAGTTCGGTCGGCACTCCGGGGATCAACTCTATGCCCGGCCGACCCGGTTGGTCCACCCGGCGGCTCTCGGCGAGCACCCCGCGCCGCTCGAGGCCGTAGTAGAGCGGATAGCAGTTGAGAAACCGAATGTGACCGACGCGCACGGTCATGACGCCGTCACTCCGGCATTCGGGCCCGGGCCTGTGGCGCTGGGCCCCCATCCGCCCGCGCCGCCCGCGTCGTAGCGACGCACGACCCGGTAGAGCGCGTCGCGCTCCACGGGCGTGCGCCCCGCGTCCCGGATGACCCGCACCAGCTCCGCCTTGGAGAGCGC
>PMIZ01000483.1 GCA_003157225.1 Actinomycetota bacterium
CGCCACCTTGGCGGCCGCGGCCGAGACGGCCGCGGCGCTCATGAGCAAGGTCGGCCGCCAGGACGAGAGCCCGGCGAACGAACCGAAGCGCGTCGAACTCTGCGCCCGCGTCAACGCTGCGCTCTGCGCGCAGACCGCGTTCACGATCACCGGGGAGATCCTCTACGGCTCCGTCATCTGGTCTGCCGACCAGATCCGCGCCGTCTACGAGTCGTCTGGATTCGACTACCCCCGCTCACAAGCCGGCCTCGTCGCCGACATGGACACGCTGCGCAGCATGCTCTGAACCTGTCCGCGGACCCGAGGAGACACGCATGAACGACATAGCGGCCCTACTCAAGACGTTCTCGGACGCACACGGACTCTCCGGATACGAAGACGACGTGGCGGAGCTGCTGCGGCGCGAGCTGGAGCCCCTCGTCGACGAGGTCTCGATCGACAGGATGGGCAACGTCATAGGCGTGCGCGCTGGTGAGGGCCCGACGGTGATGATAGCCGCCNNCCACATGGACGAGATAGGGGCCATGGTCTCCCATGTGGACGACGACGGCTATCTCAAGATGGTCCCCGTCGGCGGCTGGTCGGACCAGACCATCCTGGGACAGCGAGTCATGGTCCACACGTCCGATGGCAGGCTCCTCCCCGGGGTGGTCGGCTCGCGCCCGCCCCACATGATGGACGCCGAGGAGCGTAAGAGGCTCATCAAGACCAAGGAGATGTTCGTCGACTGCGGCGCGACGAGCGCGGTCAACGCACGCGAATTGGGCATCGCGGTGGGATCTCTCATCACTCTCGATCGCGACCTCTGCCTGTTGGGCAACGATTTCGTCACCGGCAAGGCTCTCGACAATAGGGCCGGCGTGGTATCGATGATCTGGGCACTCAGGCTGCTCAAAGACAAGCCGGTGCGGGCGACCATCCAGGCCGTCGGTACCGTCCAGGAAGAAGTGGGGCTCAAGGGCGCCCGCACATCCGCCTACGGCCTCGACCCCGACGTGGCCATCGCGACCGACGTGACCATCCCGGGCGACAACCCTGGAGTCACCAAGAGCGAGTCGCCGGTGGCCGCCGGCAAGGGGCCAACCATAACCATCATCGACGCCGCCGGCCGCGGCGTCATCTCTCCGCGCCCGGTGCTGCGCTGGCTAAGGGAGACGGCCGAAGCGGCCTCCATCCCTTACCAGGTGCAGGTGGGGAATGGCGGCAACACCGACGCGACGGCGATCAGCATCACCAAGAGCGGCATTCCCTGTGGGGTGATCAGCGTGCCCACGCGCTACATCCACTCCCCGGTAGAAGTGCTCTCGCTGCGCGATCTGGAGCAGAGCGCCGCCCTCATCGCTGCTGCCATCGAATCTGCGCACAAGTACTTCTAGGCCGACCCGCTCTGCGGAACGGCCGCCGCGCGCGTCGCGCTGCCCATCTCGCCTCTACTCGGTCGCCTTACGGGCCTTGATCGCCCGTTCCCAGGCGAGGGCGGCGTCACGAAGGTCGCCGGCCATCGACGGAGGTACACGCCCGACAATGCGCACGTCTTCGTCACGATAGTCAAAGTCCACAGTCCCGCGCTCGCGAATGCGGGCGAGCAAGTCCCCGGCTGAGTAGGGCAGAGCCACATCGACCTCCAGCCAAAGGTCGGCCAGCACGGTCGCGATCATGGTACGCAGATCGTCGATGCCCTCACCGGTGAGCGCCGACGCCTTGAGCGCGTGGCGGTCGTCGTGGCCCAACACGCCTCCGGACACCGTGCGACCCGGTGCCAGAGGCCCGGCAGGAGCGATACCAGCCCGCACTGGCGCAGCCCCCGCGCCCCCTTCTATGAGGTCGGCCTTGTTGAGGACCACCACCCTCGGCTTGTGTCCTGCGCCGAGCTCGTCAAGAACGGTCTGCACCGTGCGGCGGTGTTCGGCCGCGTGCCTGTCGGCTGCATCCACTACTTCTACAAGGATGTCCGCGCGAGTGACTTCCTCAAGGGTCGCTTGGAACGCCTCCACTAGTTGGTGTGGCAGCTTGTGGACGAATCCCACGGTGTCGCTCACTATGACCATCTGCCCCTCGCCCAGCCGGACTCGCCGGGTGGTCGGGTCGAGGGTGGCAAACAGCATGTCCTCAACAGCGGCAGCCTCCTCGCCCACCAAGGCATTGAGGAGTGTCGACTTGCCGGCGTTGGTGTAGCCCACGATCGCGACCGTCGGCAACAGCCGGCGCTCTCGGGCGCGCGCGGCGGTCTCGCGCCGCTTCCGTACTTCCTCCACGCGCTCCCGGGTCTTTTTGATGCGCTCGCGGATCACGCGCCGGTCGGTCTCGAGCTGGGTCTCTCCGGGACCTCCGCGCATCCCGATGCCCCCAGCGGTGCGGGACAGGTGGGTCCAAAGGCGCGTAAGCCGGGGTAGCTGGTACTCGAGCCGAGCCAGCTCCACCTGGATGCGACCCTCGTGAGTGTGAGCGCGCTGCGCGAAGATGTCGAGGATCACGCCGCTACGGTCGAGCACTTTGACGTTCAGCAACTCCTCCAGAGAACGCTGCTGTTTGGGTGACAGCTCGTCGTCGGCGACCAGCATCGTGAAGTGGGTTTCGGACTTGGCCTGTTTGAGCTCCTCAGCCTTGCCGCTACCGAGGTACCACAACGGGTGGATGGACACCCTGTGCTGGGCAGTGCTGCCCACCACCTCACCGCCGGCGGTTTCTACCAGAGAGGCCAACTCAAGGAGCGACTCTTCGGCCGTCCAGCCCTGATCTCCTCCGGTATCCACGGCTATCAGGTAGGCACGCTCCAGCTCGGTCGCCTCCCCCTCGGCCGCGGCCTGCCTTCCCGGACGCAGACGCCCTTCTCCGGGACTTCGTTTCGCTTCTTCCGGTGCGCTCATGCCGGCTCCCCACGCGACCCGTCCGCGCGGGCCACCTCTGTCCCCCGGGTGCCCCGCCTGGCGGCGAATGCCTTCTCGCCACCTCGGCCGGAGTCGCCACGAGCCACGCCTCCGCTCTCGCCCGCAACCACCCGCGGGTCGCTCACCGCCAATACGCGCCGCAGCACCTTGCCTGTCTCGCTGTGGGGGTTGGCGCACACTTGCTCGGGCGTGCCGCTGGCCACCAACTCCCCGCCGGCGTCTCCACCCTCCGGACCGAGGTCGATAAGCCAGTCGGCGCACTTGATGACGTCGAGATTGTGCTCTATCACCAGTACGGTGTTGCCCGTATCCACGAGGCGTTGCAGCACTTCGAGGAGCTTCTCCACGTCGGCGAAGTGAAGACCCGTGGTGGGCTCGTCCAAGATGTAGAGGGTGTTGCCCGTCGCGACTTTCGCCAATTCGGTAGCCAGCTTTACCCGCTGTGCCTCGCCGCCCGAGAGCGTCGTCGATGGTTGTCCCAGCCTGACGTATTCGAGGCCCACGTCGGCCAAGGTCTGCATGCGCCGTCTGATCTTTGGCTGGTTGGCGAAGAACTCCACCGCTTCCTCCACGCTCATGTCGAGTACTTCGGCGACATTCTTGCCCTTGAAACGCACCTCGAGCGTTTCGCGGTTGTAGCGCTTGCCCTGGCAGACCTCACAGGGAACGTACACGTCGGGCAGGAAGTGCATCTCGATCTTGAGCGTGCCTTCGCCCTTGCAGGCCTCGCAGCGGCCGCCTTTGACGTTGAAGCTGAACCGGCCCGGAGAATAGCCACGGACCTTGGCTTCCTGGGTGTGCGAAAACAGCTCCCTGATGTGGTCCCACAGCCCGGTGTACGTCGCCGGATTGGACCGGGGCGTTCTGCCGATGGGCGACTGATCGATGTCGATGACCTTGTCCAGTTGCTCGATGCCGTCGATGCGATCGTGCTCGCCCGGCCGCACCGGCACCCGGTTCACGATGTTCGACAGACTCCGGAAGATGATGTCGTTCACCAGCGTCGATTTCCCCGACCCCGACACGCCTGTCACGCAGACGAAGGCCCCTGTGGGCACGGGGATGTCGAGGTCCTTCAGGTTGTGCTCCCTTGCCCCACGCACGATGAACTCACCCCGGCCGGAACGCCGCGTTGGCGGGACCGCGATCTTCCTTTTTCCAGACAAGAACTGCCCGGTAACCGACCTAGGCTCCGCCAGGATATCGGCCAGCTCGCCGCTCTTCACTACTTCTCCCCCGTGCTCTCCGGCCCCCGGGCCCATGTCGACAATGTGGTCGGCTGAGCGCATGGTCTCTTCGTCATGTTCCACGACGATCACCGTGTTCCCGAGGTCACGCAGCCTGAGAAGGGTGTCGATGAGCCGGCGGTTGTCGCGCTGGTGTAGGCCTATGGAGGGCTCGTCCAGGATGTACAGCACCCCGACCAGGCTGGAGCCTATCTGGGTAGCCAGCCTGATGCGTTGCGCCTCGCCCCCCGACAGGCTTCCCGCGCTGCGGTGCAGGCTGAGATAACCCACCCCCACCGACTCGAGGAAGGTTAGCCGCTCCCTGATCTCCTTGAGCACCCTGCTGCCGATGAGCTCTTCCCGCCGGCTCAGCTCCAGCTCGTCGAGGAAGCGGACCGCCCCCGCGACGGACAGGAGGCTCAGCTCGTAGATGCTCAGCCCTCCCACGGTGACGGCCAGGGTGGACGGCTTCAGGCGGGCGCCATGACAGGCCGGACAAGGCCGGTCGGCCATGTACTGCTCAATCTTCTCGCGGATGTACTCCGAGTCGGTCTCCCGGTAGCGCCTCTCCAGGTTGGGCACGATGCCTTCGAAGGACGTGGTGTAGCTGCGCCGGTGCCCCGACCTGTTGACGTAGGAGACGTACAGGCGCTCGCCTTTCGTGCCGTAGAGGAAGATCTCCTTGACCTCCTGGGGCACGTCCGCCCACGGGGTGGACATGTCGATCTCGTAGCGTTCGGCGATGGCCGTCACAATCTGGTCGTAGTACTGAGAGTTGCTGCCGCTCCAGGGCAGAAGCACTCCCTCCTCCACCGACAGGCAAGGATCGCCGACCAGCAGCTCCGGGTCGATCTCCCGCCGCGCCCCCAAACCTCCACAGGTTTCACAGGCCCCGTGAGGCGAGTTGAAGGAGAAGATGCGGGGCGCCATCTCGGGTAGCGAGACCCCGTGCTCCGGACAAGCCAGGTTCTCGGAGAAGAGGAGACTGGTGGGAGTGGCGCCCGCGCCCGCCGCCGCGCTCGGATCTGCCTCGCCCTCGACGCTCTCGTCCTGCTCCGCCGAACCCCCGCCGTCGTGCACGTCGACCATCAGCAGCCCGTGCCCCTCCGACAGGGCAGTCTCCACCGAGTCGGACAGGCGGCGCCGCACGCCCTCTTTCATCACCAGCCGGTCGACGATGACGTTGATGTCGTGCCGCACATTCTTGTCCAGCTCCGGCAAAGTCTCGTCCATGCTGTATTGCCGTCCGTCGATCTCGATCCGCGTGAACCCTTCTTGCCGCACATGCTCCAGGATGTCCCTGTGCCACCCCTTCTGGCCGCGGACCACCGGGGCTTTCACCACGAACCGCCTGCCGGGTTCCAGGCTCAAGATCTGGTCGACGATCTGTTCTTTGCTCTGGCCTTCTATTGCGCGGCCGCAGATCCAACAGTGAGGGCGCCCGATGCGGGCGTAGAGCAGGCGAAGGTAGTCGTAGATCTCGGTGACCGTGCCCACCGTGGAGCGCGGGTTGCGCGAGGTAGTCTTCTGGTCGATCGAGATCGCCGGCGACAGGCCTTCGATGGAGTCCACGTCGGGCTTGTTCATCTGCCCGAGGAACTGCCGGGCGTAGGCAGACAGGCTCTCGACGTAGCGCCGCTGCCCTTCAGCATAGATGGTGTCGAAGGCGAGGCTGGACTTCCCGGAGCCGGAGAGCCCCGTGATGACTATGAAACGGTCCCTTGGGAGCGAGAGAGAGACGTCTTTGAGATTGTGCTCCCGGGCCCCGACAATGACGATCTCATTAGTGCCCATGGCAAGGGGATTCTAGCAGGTGCCGCGGACAGCAGAGCAGCCACTCGGCAGCCTGCTGCGGGCCCGAGGGGTACAATCTGCCCATGCAGAACGAGACGCGCAGGGAGCGTTCACGAGCCCTCAAAGTGCGGCGCCACCGGCGGCTCATCTGGCCCTTGGCGGCCGTTGCAGCCGTTCTCGTGGTTCTCGGAGCCTCTCTCCTGCTCTGGGGTGGTGGGTCCACGCGTCTCTCGGACGCCTCGCGAGGAACTTCCGGCACGGTAACCACCGTGGCTCAGGCAACCGGCACTACCGTGGCCCCCTTCACTACCGCGCCGCCAGTCACATCGGCTCCGCCAACGACGAAGCCCGTGTTGCCTACCACGACCTCGTCCACCACCTCAACAACAGCCACCCTCTCGGCCTCCCCCATCGTGCGCACCGGTCCCACCAGCCGCAAATGGATCGCGCTCACCTTCGACGACAACTATCAGCTCGACACGGCCTACCGCACGCTCTCGGTGCTCAAGAAGTACAAGGTACCGGCTACCCTCTTCGTCATCGGTCACTACGTGGACCTGGGGCCCGCTCTCGCCCGGCAAATCGCAGCCGACGGCTTTGAAGTCGGCGATCACACGCGCAGCCACGCGAACTGTACAACACTCTCCAAGCACGGCCTGCGCATCGAGATCGGCAACGGCACCGACCACTACCACCAACTCACCGGGGCTCCGACCGTTCCCCTCTTCCGTCCGCCCGGCGGCTTCGTCGACCAGAAGACCTGCGAGGTGGCGGCGGAAAAGGGCTTCAAATACGTGGTGATGTGGGACGTCGACACCAACGATTGGCGCGGGCACACCGCGGCACAAATAACCGAGACTGTCATGGGCAACGCCCACAACGGCGCGATCGTGCTCATGCACATGGCCGCAAAGCACACGGCCGAGGCTTTGCCGGGCATCATCACGCGGCTGCGGGCGGCCGGCTACGAGCTGGTGAGCCTCACCACGATGTTGGGTCTATAGGGAGGCTGCTGCCGGCCTCCGGTCCCGGGCACGGCCGCCCAACCGCCACTGACCCCTGCGCTACGGCCGTCCCACTGCCACCAGCCGGTGCTTTAGCTGCCTGATGAAGTCCCGTTGGGCGTCGATCGCCGGATGCTCGCCTGAGTCAGCCCTCTCGTGGAAGAGCGCGAGATTCATCAGCTCTCTCATAAGCTTCCGGAGCACCGCGCGCGCGGCCGGCCCTCTTGTCCTCTTGACG
>PMIZ01000371.1 GCA_003157225.1 Actinomycetota bacterium
CGTGCCTTGGCGTGTCTGATCTTGTGTGGTCTTACGGTCTCGGCCATCTGGGCATTCTTCGGGGCCGCCATCTGCCGCACCGCCGCCGTGCGATTGGCTGCCGACGAGCAAATCGGCGTGGGTGCAGCTCTTCGCTATGCCTGCCGGAAATGGCCCGCCTACTTCGCCGCGCCGCTTCTGCCGGTGGTCGGCGTGGGGTCTTTGGGTGTACTGGTCTTGGACGACGAACCGCCGAAGGCGAGTCCGGAGACCAGCCCCAGAAAGGCTCCTAGTGCGAGAGCGATGACTAGGAAGCGAAGCACTTTGTCTCGGCGCATGGTCACAAGTCTAGCAGCCCACTGATAGAATACGCGGCACAATGGGCCAGGCGACATCAAACGGGCGGCCGTCAGTACGCAGACCGCCCCGGCGCCGAAGAGGGGCGAGGGGCAAGTTCGCGTTCATCGCTGTGAGCAGCGCGATCTGCTTCGCGGTGGGGTTCATCCTTCTCTGGTCGCTCGGAAGCATCATCGTGGGCGGACAGGGTTTCCCGTGGTCGTCGCCGGCCGAAGCGGCCATCTCCCCGGTGGCCCTCCAGGCCCAGGTCGACCACCCGCTGGAACCGCTCGTGGACCTGCGCGCCTTCCGCGACCTCTCCTACGTCCCGGTGAAGGGCATCTACGTGAGTAGCTATTGGGCCGGTAGGACCGACCTGCTGCAGAAGATGCTGGACATCGCCGATACCACCGAGATCAACGCCTTCGTCACGGACGTCAAGGACGACCGTGGCAAGATCACCTACGAGGCGAATGTGCCTCTGGCAAAGCAACTCGGGTTGATCACGCACAGCATCAAGGATGTCGATGCGTACCTCGCCACGCTCGCACAGCATCACATCATTCCCATCGCCCGGGTGGTGTGCTTCAAAGACCAGTCGCTTGCGAAAGCTCGTCCCGACCTGGCGATTCGGAGCCAGGATGGAGGTCTCTGGGCGGACTTCAAGGGCCTGAACTACACCAATCCCTACAACCACGAGGTGTGGGAATACATCGTCGAGGTGGCGGAGGACGCCGCGCGGCATGGCTTCCGCGAGATACAGTTCGACTATGTGCGGTTCCCCACCGACGGCCCGATCTCGAAGGCCGTGTATCCAGGCCAGTACTGCAGCAAGGTCGATGCCATCGCCGGGTTCCTGGCCTTTGCGCACCAGCGTCTCGAGAAACTGGGGGTCTGGGTATCGGCGGACGTCTTCGGGATCGTCATCCAGAACACCTCTGACGCCATCCTCAAGCTCGGACAGCAGATTGACAAGGTCGCGGCGAACGTGGATGTCGTCTGCCCGATGGTGTACCCATCGCACTACAGCGCCGGGTCGTACAACATCGACAACCCCAACGCGAGTCCATATGAGCTCATCACCGCCGCGATGAAGGAGACCGCAAAACGCCTGGCCGGCACCGGCGCCATGGGGAGGCCCTGGCTACAGGACTTCTCTCTGGGTGTGAAGTACGGGGTGCAGGAGGTGAAGGCCCAAATCCAGGCGGCGGAGAAACAGGGCTTCACCGAGTGGATCCTCTGGGATCCGGCTCTCACCTACACCGAAGGAGCCTTGCGTTCCCAGGGAGGCTAGCGCTTCAGCGGCCCGCTAGCTGACGATCACCGGCACGAGTCGCTGCGCTTGCACGTCGAGGATGCCGTCAAGCGTGAGCCGTAGGTGTGGTATCACGCTGAGAGTGATGAAGCTGAGCACCATGAACGGCTCCTCGAAATCCACCCCCAGGTCAGCCACGGCGGCCTCCAGAGAGCGAAGGTGCTTCGCGACCACGGCCGCGGGAAGGTCGGTCATCAGACCGGCGAGGGGCAGAGGAAGCGTCTGAACCTGTCCCGCGTTCACAACCGCGAGGCCTCCGCCGGTGGCCGCGACTGTCTCCGCGGCTAGAAGCATGTCCTCGGGAGCGATGCCGGTCACCAGCAGATGGTGAGCATCGTGCGCGATAGTGGTGGCGATCGCGCCCTTGCGCAGGCCCAAGCCGCTCACCAACCCCCGACCCACCTGGAGCGAGTCGCCGCGGCTCTCGAGCAAGGCGACGAGCGCGACGTCCTTCTCGGCATCCGCCATGACCCGGCCCTCACGGGCCTGCACCTCGACCATGCGCTCCTCGCTGACGATGGTGCGAGGGGCGACGTGAATGGCCCGGGCTCGGTGCGGTCCGTCTGCCGCCGCCGGCGCCAACTCCTCGGGCCTGCTGAGCGCGAGCCGGAGTGGGGCGGAGATCAGGGCCGGCGTTGGCGGCAGGGGAACGGTCAGAGCCCCGTCCTCGGCTACCACCTTCCCGGCGTGGATGACCATGCGGGGGTGCGGGAATGAGGGATCGTCCACCACCAGCAAGTCGGCCCTTTGGCCGGGGGCGATGCTACCCCGGTCGTAGAGGCGGTAGAGCGTCGCCGGATTGATGGTCGCGGCGCGGAGGGCGTCGTTGAGCGACACGCCGGCCCTCGCCAAGGCTCCCACGACTCCATCGATATGGTGGTGTTCGGCGAGGGCCGCGGCGTTGCGGTCGTCGGTGCAGAGGGCGGTGCGTTCCGTGCCGTGCTCTACCAGGAAGGGCATCGCCCGCGCGAGGTCGCGTGCGGCTGAGCCCTCGCGGATGAGCGTCCACATGCCAAGGCGGCGCCGCTCGAGCAGCACACGCGGGTCGGAGGTCTCGTGATCGGACACGGGCCCGGCCAACATGTAGGCGGCAAGCTGCGGGCCGGCTACCTCGGGGGCGTGGCCGTCTATGACATGACCACGTCCGGGGTCGAGGAGAGCGGGCCGGGACCGGCCGTCGATAAGTCCCAGGTAGTCCATAGCCTCGCCGAGTCCTGTCACCCCATCGCGAAGAAGAAGCTGGGTGACGTCGTCCTGGGTCAGAAAGCCACTGGCTCTCTCGAATGCCGACGCGGGCACGGTAGTGGGGACCATCAGCCGCAGATCCAGAGGAAGGCCGTGCCGGGCTTCAAGGTAGAAGTCCATGCCCGCGCGCCCCAAGACGTTCACTAGTTCATGCGGCTCGGACACCGTGGTAGTGGTGCCGTGGACCACGAGCGCCTCGGCAAACCGGGGCGGAGAGAGAAGAGACGTCTCGGGGTGCACGTGGGCGTCGGTGAATCCGGGCACGAGGCAAGCGGCCGACGCATCCACGATACGCACGGCGCTGCCTGGATAGTCACCGACGCCGGCGATCAAGTCCTCGCATATCGCCACATCGGCCTGGAAGAACTCACCGGTGAACGGCGAATAGACGCGTCCCCCCTTCAGCAGGAGGGTGGGACTATCGAGGCCGAGGGCCACCCGGCGGCATTGTTCGCGCTCATGCATCGTGTGTACTAGAATAGCGTCCATTCGTTCCATTTTGGCACGTAGTACGCCCGTGAAGCCGCCACTTACGGTATCGGGGGCCCCGATGAGCATTGCTCAACTGTCCGTATTCGTTGAGAACAAGGCAGGCCATCTTGCCGAAACGCTTGCCACGCTTGCCGAGGGGAAAGTGAACGTGCTCTTCTTTACCATCGCCGATACGACCGACTACGGGATTCTCCGCTTGGTCGTTGACAACGTGGTCCGGGCGCAGGAATTGCTCCGTGCCGGCGGCTACGCCGTGGTGGAGCACGAAGTCGTGTGCGCGGTCTTGCCCGACCAGCCGGGAGTGTTGGCTGCCGTCGCGCGGCTGGTGTCCGACTCGGGGCTCGACATCGAATACATCTACCTCGGCACGGGGAATTCTCTCCTCCTCAAGACCGAGGAACTCGAGCGGTTGGAAGCCTTGTTGATAGCGAACGGTTTCCGAGTGCTGAGCCCTGGCGACCTGAAGCAGCCGGCATAGCGGCCGGCTCTCCCGAACGTGACTTTCGCCCAGTTCCTTCAGTACATCTTCAGCGGCATCACCAGCGGGGCGGTCTACGCGCTCACGGCCATGGGATTCACGCTGGTCTTCAACGCGACGCGGATAATCAACTTCTCGCAGGGACAACTGGTGATGCTGGGCGGCATGTCCGCCGTCGCTCTGTACGGCAGGGGCCTGCCGCTGTGGGCCTGCTTCGTACTGGCGGTGGTCATCGTGACTTTGATCACCATCGGGTTCGAACGGGTGGCCATCCGACCTCTTCTCAAGAAGGGCGTGCTGGCTCAGATCATCGCTACCGTTGGGGCGTCGTTCGTCTTCGAGACCGGAGCCATGCTCGTCTGGGGGAGGGACGCGGTCGGTCTTACGCCGTTCTCCGGCGACAAGCCCTTGGGTGTGGGCGGAGCGACCGTTGTGCCCCAGACCCTGTGGGTGGTCGGCTTGACGGTCGTGATCGTGGTGGCGCTGCAGTTCTTCTATCGCAAGAGCCTCTTCGGCAAAGCGGTGCGCGCCTGCTCGGTGGATGCCACTGCCGCCCGTCTGCAGGGCATCTCCTACAGCCGCGTGGTCACCTTCAGCTTCGCGCTTACCGGGGCCATCTCGGCGGCTGCCGGCGTCTTGATCACACCGATCAGTTTCATGAGCTACCACTCTGGCTCATTGTTGGGGCTGAAGGGTTTCGCCGCGGCCACTCTCGGCGGGCTCGGGAACCCGGTGGGAGCAGTGGTGGGAGGCTTCGTGCTTGGCATCATCGAAGCCCTGGGTGTGGGGGTTGTGTCGGCGGGCTACAAGGACGCGATCGCCTTCGTCATCCTGTTGCTCGTGTTGTTCCTTCGGCCCACCGGCCTTCTCGGCGCCAAGGTGGTGAACAGGCAGTGACCGGGACGACCACCACTGCCTCCTACCTGCGCCGGCACGCGGGCTATCTGGCCTTCGCTGTGATCGTCATGACCA
>PMIZ01000314.1 GCA_003157225.1 Actinomycetota bacterium
CAGCAGTTGTTCGAGAACCGAGGCTAGACGTGTCGTATCCCCTGGGTCTACCGCGAACCCGGAACCGGTCGCCTCTATGATGTCGGCGAGCTCTCCTGGGAAGGTCGTCGCTAGGATGGGCTTGTTCGTGAACAAGTAGTCGTAGGTCTTTCCAGGGATCTGGAGATCGCGGCGTATGGTGGCTGCCTTCAAAATGCACAGCACGTCAGCGGTGTCGAGGTAGTGTCTCAGCGCCTCAGGGCGGACCGGCGGTAGACACTCCAGGTCCGACCCCACGCCGAGTTTGCCGGCCTGCGCGGCGGCCTCAGGCATGCCCTTCCCTTCGCCCATCAACCGCAGGGTCACCCTTCCTCGGGCCGACGGGACGTCTTCATAGAGCTGGACCATTGCGCGGAGGAGTGGAATCGCACTTCGATTTGGCTCACCGTTGAGATAGCCCGCGTGCAGGAGCACCAGCCTTCCTTCCGGTGGCGCTTCGTCCGTGCTCGAAGATGTCGATGCGTTGTGCGTCAGCCGGAGACACCCGATCTTGTCCGCGACGCTCGGCAGGATTTGTCTAAGTTGCTCGGTGTAGGTCGTCGTCGTCGTCACGATCTGCTTCGCGTCTTGCAGGACGGCGAGCTGCTCGTCAGAGAGGCTCGGCCTCTCTGGGCCGGTTGTGCCCTTCAAAGGATCCTGGATATCGATCCAGTACGGGATCCCCAGTTCCTGAGCCATGGTCCTCACGACCATGGGCGTCCGCCAGTAATGATAGGTGACGGCGCACAATAGATCGGCCGATGCCAGCGGACTCCCGGCCTTGTATCGGTCGGCCCAGCGGGCCAAGCGTGTGGCCCAGACGTCATCGCCAGGCATGGCTCCAGACCATGTGCGCGCCAGCCACCAAATGTATCCCAGGCCCCGATGGTTCACCAAGGTAGGAACGGTGCCGAAGGGTGTGCGCACGACCGTCCCGGCAAAGGCAGTGTCCACCTCCTCGGTGGCGCGGCTGTTGTCACGTCTGGCGACAACAGCGACATCCCAACCCAGCTCCCGTAGGGCCCTTGCCACTTGGAAGTACCTTTCAGCCGATCCCATCCAGCCTCGGCTGAAACCCAAAGGGTCAACGATTACCAGAAGGGGCATGGACGAACCTCCAGATGGTGGCGGGTCATGTGCCGGTTCCTTGCCTGACACCGATGGCGACCTCCAAATAGCCAGCGAACGGTCTGCCCCTCGCCCGCTCGATCCATCGGCACAGACCCACTACCAGAGGAAGAGCAGCAAGTTGGCTGAAGCGCATGTCTGAAGCAATCGCCCGCGTCTCGACACTTGCTAGCCCGACGGATCTCAGTTCGTCCCTCAGTGACCTGATCTTCTTCTCGGGGGGATACGGCCATCGTTTGGTCGCTCGGCGCAACAGGTATGCCAACCGGTAGGGAAACGAGCGGTGGTTTGGGACGGCGGCCACGACGAGCCCGCCCGGTGCCGTAACCCTCGACATCTCGAGGAGGGCGGCGCGACGTTCAGAGGTCCGGAAATGCTCTAGCACCCCGGAATTGAAGACGACATCGAACGTCCCGTCATCGAACGGCATGGCGAACAGATCTCCAACGATGAAGTCTCCATCGAGGTCCAATTGCTCGAACACCTGCCTGGCCATGTCTACCGCATCGGCGCTTAGATCCAGAAGAGTGCACTTGCGCGTTTGAGCCAGCAGGGCGCTGGTGAGACCGGTGAAGCACCCGGCCTCCAGGACCGAGGAACCTGGGTGGACTCGCTGGGCCAGAATCTCGGCGAGTTCGACCCGGAAGCTGGGCGGGTTGTGGTGCTCAACGACTGAACGATTCACGGCAACTGAACGAGCACGTTGCCCCCATACGGGCGAGTTGTCGCCCATGGCCTTCGGGATCTTCCCGCGGAAGTCCTTCATCGCGTGAACAGTCGTTCTTCCGGTGTCTTCGCCGTCTCTGTACCGCTAGGCAGGCCGGTTCTTGCGATCGCACATGCGCGAAGAATTGTCGCCAGTGTCTCGCGGAATGCGTCGAAGGAGTAGGGGCTCAACTTGCCAGCGTCCCGCTCCAGAATAACGCTGCCCACGGCCCGCTTCTGGGTCAGCAGTTGCTCAAGGATTGAAGCCAAACGCTCTGTGTCCGTCGGATCGACCGCGAAACCGGAGCCTGTTTCAGCGATGATTGTCGCGAGTTCTCCGGGGAAAGTGACCGCCAGTATCGGCTTGCTGGAGAACAGGTAGTCGTAGGTCTTCCCCGGGAGCTGGTAGTCCCGATGCATTTCTACCGCCTTCAAGACGCACAATACATCCGCAGTGTCCAGAAGGGTTTGCAGAGCCTCTGGATGGATTGGTGGTAGGCATTCCAGATCCTGTCTCAAGCCTAGCTCGCTTGCCCAGGCAAGGGCCTCGGACATACCCCGTCCCTTACCTACCAACCGCAGTGTCACCTTTCCCCGCGCCCAGGGGACGGTTTCGTAAAGTCGAGCGATCCCCTCGAGCAGGGGGGCGGCGCTGCGGTTTGGACGGCCGTAGAGGTGACCCGCATGTAGAAGCGAAAGCCTCCCATCTTGCAGCGCCCGATCTGATGCGAAGGACGAAGAAGCGTTGTGGGTTATGCGGAGGCATTTGATCTTGTCAGCGTGCTCGGGCAACGCTTCTTGGAGGTGTCGAGTGTAGGTTGCCGTCGTTGTCACGATCTGCGCGGCATCCGATAGGGAGCGACGCTGTTCCTCGGAGAGGAGCGGCTCTCCTTGGCCCATGGTTCCCTTGAGAGGGTCTTGGATATCAATCCAGTATGGGATTCCAAGCTCTTTCGCCATGGCCCTCGTGGCGATTGCTGGGCCCCACGAGAAATAGGAGACTGCGCACAAAAGGTCAGCGGACAGGAGTGGACTCTCGGGTTTGTACCTGCCCGCCCAGCGCGCTAGGCGCCTGGACCAGATCTCGTCAGCCGGTGTACGTCTGCCGAACCATCGGCGTGTCACTCCCCAGCAATACCGCAGTCCCCGATGGTCCAACAACAGAGGGACAGTTCTGAAGGGAACGCGCATGACCTGCCCAGGAAAGGCCTCGTCCACTTCTCTCGCGGCGCGACCGCTGTCACGTTGCGCAACGACTGCCGCATCCCACCCTAGTTCTTGCAGGGCCTTCGCCATCTGGAAGTACCGCTGAGCTGAGTCAAGCCACCCGTTCGCGAAGGCAAACGCATCCATGAAGACGAGCAACGGCACTAGCGGGCCTCCAGGCGGCGGATCAGAACCTTGGCCAACGACTTTGGTTCTTCAAAGGCTCCCCACGCTCTCGTCAATGAAGTCACCCCAATCGAAACCGAGTCGCATGACTCCAGGCCACTTGGGCAAATAGCGTCCCCGCACTGCGCCCGGATCTCCACCATCTATCATCTCCAGTGA
>PMIZ01000409.1 GCA_003157225.1 Actinomycetota bacterium
CGTAGGGTCCAACGTGAAGCAGTGGGCGGCCCGAACGTTGCTGCAGTTGCTCTTAGCCTACGCGGTGGGAATGATGCTCACCCCCATCGTCATAGGGTTCATTCTCGGCGCGAGTGTGTCTTGGCGATGGGTGCTGGCAGGTGAGGCGGGTATGATGCTCGTCCTGGCGGCGTCGCTCACCGCCCTGCCTCTTCCGGACATCCGGGGCAGAGAGAATCTTCGCCTGCGTCAGGTGAGGGAAGTCGCCGGTTTTCGCCCAAGCCTGTTCGCGACTGTCGCCGCCGCAGCCTTCGCCTACATGGGGGCTGAGTTCATCCTCGATGTCTGGCTCTCGAAGTTCGAGGTCGACACGCTCGGGGCCAGCAAGACCTGGGCGAGCATCGCGGTCACTCTCTTCTGGGTGGGGATCGTGTCCGGGAGGCTGATCGCCCGCCCGCTTACGCGCAGATTCGCCGTCTCCCGGATACTTCTTGTGGGGACAGCAGTGATGGCCGCATGTACTCTCGGCATAGCGGTGTCCCGGGGTCAGGTGCTCACCGACATCTTTGTCTTCTTCACCGGTCTGGGGGCTTCAGCGGCGTACCCCTTGATCTGCAGCTACTCGGCCAAATTCCCGCACTGGCATGCCGGCGTGGTGTTCTCGGCCGTTGTCTTTCTCTCCGGCGCGGGCATGCTGATCTTCCCCTACCTTGTCGGTCCGCTGGTGGCCGCGACCAGCTTCCGGGTCGCCATTGGCCTGTCCGCTCTACT
The DNA here is from genome assembly GCA_003157225.1 of Actinomycetota bacterium. The sequence continues at coordinate 751 of PMIZ01000409.1, forward strand.
GGCCCTTGTGGTCGCCCTACTTACGCGCAACCTGCGCCGGGCGGAAAACGAGGCGCGGGAAGGAGCGGCCGAAGTCTCTGCCTAGGGGCCCGTGCCGAGCCGGCTGCGAGGCCAACCTGGGCTCGCGTCCTGTGGGTTTGTTATGGAGGCATCCCTGAAGGGTACCTTTGCGACACTTACGAGCAAAGGGAAAGGGGAGTCATGGCGTTCATCGACAAGACAACCGAAATCGCGGCAGACGTCCACGATGTCTACGAGCTGTGGGCAGCGTTCGAGGATTACCCGAAGTTCATGGAAACGATCGAGACGGTGACCGTGATCCCGGACGACCAGTTGCACTGGGTCGCCGTGGTCGAAGACGACACCTTCGAGTGGGACGTGGATGTGGTCGAGCACGTGCCGGACGAGAAGATCACCTGGCGGGCCATTGATGGTCGCGAGACCGGCGAGGTGCGCTTCGAGAAGCTGCCGGCCGGAGTCACGAAGGTGACCTATCAACTCAAGTACGACCCGGCGGCTTGGGAAGGCAAGGCCGATGCCGTGCGCCGGTGGATGAACCGCCGAGTCGCAAGCGGTCTCGACGACTTCAAGAAGATGGTCGAAGCCGTGGTCTAGGCAAGAGCGGCGATCGGCGCCGTTCGCTGGGACCTGTGGGCCCGGCCTCCGCGACCATCACCAGATGGTGTGGCCCCCGTCGACGATCAGGTCGGCGCCGGTGGTGAAGCTCGAGGCGTCCGACGCCAGATACAGTACGGCCCCCACTAGTTCCTCAGCCTCTCCCGGCCGGTGCATCGGAGCCAGTAGGATCTCCTGGGCGAGGAGCTCGGGGGCGTCCACGGCATCGGTCATCGGTGTGAGGATGAAGCCCGGACTGACCGAGTTGACGCAGATATTGTGCTCGGCCCATTCGACGGCCAAGGCCCTCGTCAAGTGCTTGACGCCTGCCTTGCTTGCGAAGTAGCCTGCTGAGATCTTCACGTCCGCCACGGTGTTGGCTATGACGGATGCATTTATCGATGCAGTATTGACGATCTTCCCAAACCCCTGCTTGATCATATGCTTCGCCTCTGCCCGACAGCAGTAGAAGACGCCGGAAAGATTGGTAGCCAGCACGCCATCCCAGGTGGCTAAAGCCTTGTCGTCTATCGAGGCGACCAGACCACCGCCGATGCCCGCATTGTTGAGCGCGACATGCAGGCCGCCGAGGGACCGCGGGACTTCGGCGACCATGGCTTCCACTGCGTCGACGTCGGAAACGTCGCACTCTATGAACGTGGATTTCCTCCCGAGCGCTCGGATCTGATCCGCAGTCTCCATCCCCATGTCGATCTTGAGATCAACGACGGCCACATCGGCTCCCGCCTTGGCCATACCGATGGCGCAGGCTTTCCCGATGCCACCCGCGCCGCCCGTTACCAGGGCTTTCTTCCCGCGCAGGTCGAAGCTGCTCAGATCTGAACTCGGCACGTGGATCACCTGCACTCCTTGTGGGTCAAGAATCGGTCAGGACTCGTTTTGGTCAGGACTTGTGGCGCTGCAGTAGCATGGTAGCGTCGAGAGCTCCTCCAAGGGCCACTCATCGAAGGAGGAAGGCCGTGACACAGCAACAGAGACAAACTCCCACCGGCGTACCCCGGGAGATCGCCCCGGGGGTGCATTGGCTGGAGGTGGGAAAAGGGTTTCTCCGGTCAAACATCTACTTGGTGCGGTCGGGCTCGACTTGGACTTTGATCGACGCCGGATCGACGGATTGCGGGCGGTCG
>PMIZ01000399.1 GCA_003157225.1 Actinomycetota bacterium
CCGAGACAACGCATGCTCTGCTGGGGATCGCCCAGAATGTCACCCGCAAGCAGCACCAGGTCGGGTGAGAGTCCCTCCGCCCAATCCACGACCTTGGCCAGGCTTCGCTCGTTGGTGGGGAAGAGGCCGGCATGCACGTCGGCTAGATGAAGGACTGTCAGGCCCGACCAGGGCTCGGGGAGGCCGGGTACGAGGAGCTCGTCCTGACGGCATACCACCCATTGGGCCTCGAAGGCCATGTAGGCGGCCGCGGCTCCGCCGGCGGCCGCCATCCCCACGGCGAGCCGGCGAGCGGCTCGGCCAAAGCCGGCGCGGTGTGGCCCGGCGCCGTCGGCGCCTTGGTAATTCCGGATCTTCCCTGGAACACTCATGACGGTATGTTAGCTCGGCGTACTCGTCGTCTGGTATGTTGAACGCCGATATGACCAGCATCGAAGACCAGTGGTTGCAGTGCGCGGCGCATATGGCCGCGGCCGGGAAGGCGGCCGCTCAGCCCTTGTACGGCACGTCCCCGGGACGCGTGGCTCTCGGCAGGGGAGCGGGCGGGGACGAGACACTGGAGATCGACAGGGCCTGCGAGCGGGCCATCCAGGAGGTGCTGGCAAGAGAAGCGCCTGCCCCCTACGCCCTCGTGTCGGAAGAATCCGGCATCGCCGGACCTGAGGACGCTCCCTGGCGGGTGGTCGTGGACCCCCTCGACGGAAGCCTCAACGCCAAGCGCGGNNATCGAAGACTACACTCGGCCTCGCTGTTATGCCGCGACAAAGGGGACTGGTCTTGCGAGCGCAGGCGGCCCGGCCGGGGTGCCCACGGTGCCGGTGCAGCCGGTTCTCCCCGACTCGTCGCGCTTTGCGAGCGATCTGGTGGAGATCGTCCTTCTGGAAGCAGGCAGGCCCGATCGGCACCACTTTGCATACCACGATCTCAGCGCCATGGGCGCGGTGGGGCGAAGCGGGGACATGCGTATCCGACAGATCGGCTCGCTGGCTCTTTCCTTGTGCTTCGTGGCCGTCGGCGCCGCGGATATCCTGGTCGCCGCGGTGCGTTCGCGTTCGGTGGACATCGCCGCGGGTCTTCTCATCCTGCGGGAAGCGGGAGGGGGCGCCGCGTCCCTGTGCGAGCAGGATCTCGGGGCTCAACCGCTCGACCTGCAAAAACGGTTGGCCTTCGTGGCCTGGCGCGCAGGTCTCGATAGCAGCGAGATCATCTCCCGCGCTGGCGAGTTGGGCCGGACCCTGCTAGTGGCTGGTCCCTAGCATCCGGTCGGCGGCCTCGAGGGCGTGGAGCTGGACCTCAGGGTCTGGGTCCTCCAAGCACCCGCGGAGGGCGTCGAGCGAAGACGTGTTGCCGATGTGCTCGAGCGTGTCGATGACCGACTTCTTCAGGTCTCTGTCCGCGGCCAGGAAGAAGACCTTGCTCAGTTCGGGCGGCTCCAAGAAGGCGAGCATGTCGACCCGTTCGGATATCGGAAGAGCCATGATGTCGGCAGCCGTACTCACCTTCGCTCCGAGTCCCGCGAAAGGATCCGAAGCGGCCTTCGTCCCCATGGAGTAGGAGGGCACCGTTTCCTCGGCGTGGGTGCCAGTGGGAGCATCGGCGCTCTTGCTTGGTACAGGCTTCTGATCCAGGGCCGGAGCCTCGGGTGTGCCCCAAAACGCCGCCGCCGCGGCTGCCACTGCCGCCTCCGCCGATCGATGCGCTTCGTCGGCGCTGGATGGACCAGGCTTGGCGGCCTCAGGGGGCTTGATTTGGGCGGACATATGCGGGATGTCGGTTTCCTCGGTACCCCAGTCGAACTCGGCGGCTCGTTCCTCGGCGGCAGAAACGTCTTCTTCCAGAGTCCACGGGTCAGTCGACCTCGTCGTGACCTTCACGTCGTCCCACTTGGTTGGCAGAGTCCATGGTTGCTCGGCGTCTTTCGGCACTGCGAAGGCATGGGAGGCAATGCCGGCCGGCTCGTCGGATACAGATACGGACGGGCCGGGACCGGGTTCGGCGGTCGCCGGCTTGGCGATCGGGGCAGTGGCAACCGAGACTGGCCGGGTCGTCGCCGCGGTCGGGCTGGTGGGAGGCGAAACGGCTGGGGCGCTGCCGACCATCCCCACGAACTCGTGCTCGGAGGCGGGCGACCCCAGGGGCCGTTCGCCCTGTTCCAGCTGGTTGGCGTATCGGCGCAACTGAGTCAGCCGTGTTTTCGCATACTCGTTGCTCTTGTGGTCCTTGGGTAGCTCGACGGCTGCCAACGCGGCGCCAACCTTCTCCTTGCGGAACACGGCCAGCCGGTTGGTGTCTTCGGCGGTGATATCGCCCCAGCCCTGGAGGATGCTGGAGATGACTGTCTGGAGTGGGTCGGCCGAGGGCGCGCTAAGCGGTGGTGCGATTGGTGCTTCCCGGTCGGCAGGCTTGCTGAGATCGAAGCGCTCGCCTGACGGAGCCACCGGCGCCGGCTGGGCCGATGGCGTGTTGCTGTCGGGCAGTGCCGCCGCGGCGGCAGGTGGCGCGTTCTCCACTCCTGGGGTTTCGACGGCCTGGGCGGCGACCTGGACGGTATCGACAGGCTGCGCCGCCGCCTGGGCGGTCGAGTCGGCGGCGCCGGTCGGGACGGTGGCCATCGCGGTCTCCGGGGTGGCCGTAGACTCGGGGCTCGCTGTCTCCGGGGCGGCCGTCGACTCAGCGCTCGCCCCCAGCGCCTGCGCCGCGACCGCAGCCTGCTGCTGCTCTGCGTCGGCTTCGGCAGCCTTCGCGGCGATTGCAGTCGCCTTGCGACTCTCGCGGGTGCTCTTGCCGGCCTGCGCGCTGCTCACTTTCTCAGCCTTGGCGCGGGAATCGCCGCTGCTCTTCCTCCGGACAAGGATCAGCCCGAGAGCGGCGACCAGCAGCACGACCACGGCGATGATCAGCACGGTATAGCTTCCAAACCACTGAGGCATTGTCCACCCACCTTCTCTGGGACCCGGGATGGTGTTGTCCGGCGTATAGATACATACTAGTCGCGTCGGTGCGCGCGGTATAGTAATTCGTCTGTTTTCCGGCAAAGTCCTGCCAACAATGGCACAGGAGGGACGTGCAGTGATCGATACCCATTCCCATCTGCTTCCCGGGCTCGATCACGGCTGCCCCGATCTCGAGACAAGCGTTCTTATGGCCCGCGCGGCGGCGGAGTCGGGGGTGAGCGCAATCGTCTGCACGCCTCATCTGCAAGAGTGGGACGAACCACTNNAGAAGTGCGGGCCGCGCTGGCGAGGGCCGGCGTCGAAGTCCGGTTGTTGCTCGGTTTTGAGGTGGATCTCTCCATCGCGGCGACAGTCGATACCGACCGACTGCGGGGATTGGCGATAGAGAGACTCGGGGATGACTCCAGGTGCGCGATCGTGCTGGAGATGCCGTATGTGGGCTGGCCGGTGTACCTGGTGGACACCTTGTTCCGTTTGTCCGCGGCGGGCTTGGTCCCCATTCTTGCGCATCCCGAACGCAACGATCGCATCCAGGCATCCTCGGAGCTGCTGCGGGCCTGCGTGAACGCCGGTGCGGTGGCTCAGGCCACCGCGGGCAGTTTGGGCGGCGAGTTCGGCCGGCCGGCGGTGAAGGCCTTCGACAGACTCCTCGGAGAAGGCCTCATCAGCATGCTGGCTTCGGATGCCCACGCCCACAGGAGGGAAGGTTGGACCATGGGACCCATGCTGGAGCGCGTCGCGGGCCAACTCACATCCGAAGATGTCACCACGCTCACAGAGACCAATCCGCGGCTCCTGCTGGAAGGGAAACCGCCACTCCCCCTGAGCGCGAAGGCCCCGGCATCGCGTCGGGGTCTCGGCCGACGTTCCAGGTTCAGCTAGGTCCGCGAGCGCGCGAGACGCCGCAGACCCACTCCCGCTCCGATGAGGGCAAGAGCGCCGAACCCCATGAGTGCCAACTGGGCGCCGGTGAATGGGAAGGTGTGCCGCCCATCGGTGTCTGAGGTCATCATGCTGGAGACGGCGACGTCGAGCGAACTGACGATGGTTGGATCGCCGTACTGATGCAGGGACGCGTCGCCGAGAAAGGCCTGCAGCTCGGCGGTTGTGTAGGTGCCGTCCAGATGCCCGTCGGCCATGTAGTCGTCATAGATGTCCTGGGGGCTCGCGGCGAGAGCGACGCCTGTCAAGGTCAGGAAGGCACATACCATTGCGATCATCATGAGCACGATCTTGGTCTTCATGTCTGTTCCCTCCGAGCCCTGCAGGTGACTTCTTCTCCCCATTATCGTCACGGGTGCCTCGATACCTTAGAACTCGTTTCAGAATGAAGCCCCGGCCGTAGGCCGCTTGCAGGACGCCATGGTAAGCTAGTGCGAGCCATGGAATTGCACGAAGACGAACTAGAGACAAAAGAGACTCCTGAGCTTTCGGACTACGTCCGCGTGATGGTGGAGCGGTGGTGGGTGATCGTGGCCGCGGTCGTCATCGTGGTAGGCGCCGCCGTCCTTTTGTCCGTGCAAGCCACTCCCCAGTACCGCTCGTCCGCGCGCCTGCTCTACCAAAAGAACAACCTCGACCAGGCTCTGTTCGGCTCGCAGGTCTTCGGCGCGTCCGATCAGAACCGCGCGGTCCAGACGGGAGCCGTGCTGGTGGAGCTCCAGCCCGTGGCCGACGCGGTGGCGGCTCAATTGGGTGGAACCCGGTCTGGCGACTCGCTGCTCCACATGGTGAGCACCAAGGCCGACACCAATACCAATGTGATCGAGATCGCTGCCGTCAGCGCCGTTCCAAAAGATGCGGCAGATGTGGCCAACGCCTTTGCCGATCAATTCGTGCTCGCACGCCAGGCGGCGGATAGAGCTTCGGTCGCCTTGGCGCGGGAACAGGTGAAAACCGAGCTTGACTCTCTCAGTCCGGAAGACGCTGTCTCCGCGTATGGCCTCATGCTCAAGGAGAAGTACGAGAACCTGCGCATCCTCGAGGCGATGCAGGACGGGGGGTTTAGCATCGTACAGCGGGCCGCCGCACCGGACTCTCCCTTCTCGCCGCAGCCGGTGCGCAACGCGATCATCGCGCTGGTAGTGGGCCTGATCCTCGGCATCGGTTCCGCCTTCCTTCTTGACTACCTCGACAGGAGGATCAAGGACGAGAAGACCCTTGAGCGAGAGCTGGGAGTACCCGTGCTCGCGAGCATCCCAGTGGTGGGCGGCGGCTGGGGCGGCAAGGACGGCAAGGGCAAGCGGAACGAGGCCAAAGTCATCGGGTTCATCAATCACCCCGCGCTTCTGGAAGCGTTCCGCACCCTGCGTTCGAACATGCAGTATTTCAGCCTCGATCGGGAGCACCCCATATGGATCATCACCAGCGGCCTGCCGCAGCAGGGCAAGAGCACCACCACCACCAATCTCGCTCTGAGCCTTGCTCTTTCCGGCAAACGGGTGATCGTGATCGAGGCGGACATGCGGCGCCCGGTCTTGCATGAGTACCTGGATCTGGCGCAGAGCCCCGGTCTGTCGAACGTGTTATCGGGGGCGAAGAAACTGGAGGATGCGCTCCAACTCGTGAAAGCGGACAACTTCCTGCCAACGGAAGGCCGCCGCAGGGAGGGGGAGGGACGTCGCGGGCTTCTCCAGAGGAACCTCTATGTTCTCACCTCGGGTCCCCTGCCGCCCAACCCGTCGGAGCTTCTGGCCAGTGAGCGCATGGTGAAAGTCATCGAAGAACTGAGCGCGATGAGCGACTACCTGCTCATCGACACCCCTCCGATACTCCCTGTGGCGGATGCGCTCGTTCTGGCTCCCCATGCCGACGGGGTCATCCTAACGGCGCGACTGGGCGACAGCACGAGAGAGGAAGCACGCCAGGTGCGAAGCATCTTCGAGCGGGCCGGAGTGAAGGTCATCGGGGCGGTGGTCGCCGCAGCGAGACGAAGCCCCGGCTACTACTACAAGCGGGGCTATGGTTATGGCTACGGTTATGGCTACGGCTATGTGAGCGCGTCGGGGACCGAGGCGGAGGAGCCTTCCTAGCCTGCTGAAGTCACCCTTCCGCTTTCGTGGGCAGGGGGTAGGGGAGCCGTATGCCCCGCAGGCCGCTAGTTCAACTATCCCTTGGCGATCACCCATCACCGGTGGCGCCGGCTTTGCCTTGACGCAGGCGGGCGACCTTGAGGTTAGCCAGGTTGCTCACCTCCAAGACGTAATCCACGGAGTTGCCGTCCTTCGCCACAGTGAGGGTAAGGGTGCCGCTCGCGTCGGTGGTCACGGCGGGGACGGCGTTCTGGCGAGAAAGCTGTGACTCGCTACCGGCCGGTGCCTCGAGGGCCGCCCGAGCGCGGTTATCGCCGCTCAAGAGTGATCTCCAAACACTGGTATTTGCGGCTCTTGGCCGGGAAGGGGAGTTTGCTAGGAGGTGCGCAGAGGTGCGCTCAGGCGTGACTCAGAATCAAGCGCCTGTGGCCCCAAACTGGATTCCAAGACAGAATAGAAACCAGACGGTGCGCCTGCAGGCGCACGCTGAGATATAACACAGCCCCGCCCATGGGTGAATGGGCGGGGGCGACTTTGCCCTGGCAGCGCCGCGGCGGCTGCCTACTGCTCGATCTTAGGCCCGCGTACGGCTGACCCGGCGGATACCTACTCCCGCGCCTACCAGAAGGAAGGCGATCAGGGCCACCAAGGTGATCTGCGCGCCGGTGAACGGGAACTGAGTGTGAGCGCCCGTGTTCACCATGTTGTTCACGATGCCGTCAAGCGCGGTGAGGATAGCCTGGTTGCCGTACTGATGCAGGGTGGCGTCCCCAAGATAGGCCTGGAGCTCAGCCGTAGTGTACGTGCCTTGGAGTTGCTGGTGGGCGTTGTAGTCGTTGTAGATGTCTTGTGGAGTGGCGGCAAGAGCGACGCTGCTCAATGCGAGAACCACAAACACAACTGCCAAAGCAAGGATTACCGCTCGCTTCATCGCTAAAGACCCCCTTAATTGATACGCAACAAGGCTTCTTTCCAGGATACGCGCAGGTCGGGTCCGCTGTCAACCAACCTATCTCCCCGACTATAGCTTCTTCAACAAGCCCTGAACCTGCGGAGACAGCGGATTCAGACGCGAGGCCTGCTCCAAATAGGTTCGCGCCAACTGGTCCATCTCCTCTGAAAGGGTGGCGCCGGTCACGCGCGCCGCGTCTCGGGCCTGCACGTATAGGTCCGCTGCCTGGTAGTAGTTGAGCCACACAGCAGGGTCGCGTTTGGTCGCGTCTACCCAGGCCTCAGCCGCCAGCTTGAGCTGCAGGGCGCGCTCGGGGGAGTCCGCGGGCGCCCTTTGGGCGGCCATCTTGTGCGCGTTCGCCAGCGTTGCGAACGGCAGCACCGTCGTAGGATCGAGGTCCGCTGCGATGCGGGTGCGCGAGACGACGGTGGGAAGATCAGCGGCCACGGAGGCGAATCGCGAGTACCGGATGGACAGATAAGGAAGGGAGGCAGAAACGAGCACCGCCAGAGTCAGCACAGCCAGGAGCGGACGCACCAAGCGCAAGCGGCGGCGAGGCCTCACCGCTTGATCGCTATCACCGGAGCCAGGTCGGCCGGCGTCGGCTGCCGGGCTCGGCACGTCGGCGCTCGTCGGCCGGGCGGGTAGCGCAAGGTCGGCGGCAACCAAGCCCCCCATCAGCATCATGGCCGGAAGGGAAACGGCGGCCAATTGCCAGAGCCAGTCGGCGGAGGAATGGACAAACCAGGACAGCGCGGCCGTGATCATGGCCGCGAGTAGGGCCTGCGTCATCCGGCTTGGTGATCGAAAACGGATGACCGCGGCACGCACCACGGTCACGAAGAAGAACGCCAGCCACAGCAGCAGTCCGGGAAGGCCGAGCTCGGCCAACAACTGCATGAGTTGGCTGTGAGGCTGCTTCACCTCCACGACGTCTCGGCGGTGAAGGTAGTAGTAGACCTCGTAGTTCTGGGCTCCAACGCCGAGTAGCGGATTCTCTTCGAAGGCTTGGGCCGCCACCCTATATTGCCTCACCCGGCCGTTCAAGCCGAACGCTCCGAACCGGCTGGTCGCTTGGGCCCCCGCGCCCCCGTCATTGGTCAGCTCCGCCCAACGATCGCCGAGGTAGTGGTCGAGTCCGCCGGTGCGATGATCCGCGTAGACGAGGCCTCCGACGGCCCCTCCTATCGCCAGCACGATCAGCCCGATCGCGATCCAGACCCGCACC
>PMIZ01000219.1 GCA_003157225.1 Actinomycetota bacterium
GATCTTGCCCTCGGGGATGAGCACAACGCAACGCATGCCCGCTCGCGCCGCGTACGCAGCAGCCGAAGCCGACGTGTTGCCTGTGGAAGCGCAGATCACCGAGCTGGCCCCCTCTTCGAGGGCCTTGGTGATGGCCACCGTCATGCCGCGGTCCTTGAAAGAGCCCGTGGGATTCACGCCCTCGTACTTGAAGAACACCTTGCAGCCCAGTTCGCCGCTCAGCCACGCCGCCGGGACGAGCGGAGTGCTGCCTTCACCCAAGGTGGCCGGTACCGTCCCCGGCTTCAAAGGCAGGTGGGCGCGGTACCGCTCGATCACCCCGAACGGACATGCCTCGGCCCCGCGCATAGCAGCCTCACTCCCCATGTCGGCCTCGCTTCTCACCTCACAGCACCCTCAGGGTCATCGGCTCGCTCTTGCAGCACGCAAGACCCTTCGCCTGCGCGATGGCGGCAAAGAAGTCCTTCTCTTTNNTCCCCTGCCCTTCTGGATCATGCTGGCAATTGACACGCCATGCTCGGCGAACACCCGCGCGATCTGGGCGAGTACTCCAGCCTGGTCGGCCACGTCCACCTTGATGAAGAACGCCGTCTCCACCTCATCCGACGGATAGAAGCCGAGACCCCGATAGCAGGAGCAACTCTGCAGGAAGCCGACGTCCTTGGTGTTGGCGATGGAGATGATGTCGCTCACCACCGCTGTCGCGGTCGGTCCTCCGCCGGCTCCCGGCCCCATCAGCATGATCTCGCCGATGGCGTCTCCCTGTAGGAATACCGCGTTGTTGGACCCGCTAATCGCGGCCAGGGGGTGGCTCAGAGGCAGCAGAGCGGGAAAGACCCTCACGCTCACCCGGTCCCCGATCAAACGGGCGGCGCCGATGAGCTTCACCACGAAACCCAGGTCCTTTGCGTAGCGGACGTCGGCCAAGCTGAGGTTCTGAATGCCCGTGCAGGCCACGTCGTTCAAGGTCACCCGGGAATGGAAGGCAATGGAGGCCAGAATGGCCATCTTGGCGGCCGCGTCGGCGCCGCCCACGTCGGCTGTGGGGTCCGCCTCCGCATAGCCGAGCCGTTGCGCGTCCTTGAGGATGTCCGCATAGTCACCCTCGTCCCGGTACATGCGGGTGAGGATATAGTTGGTCGTCCCGTTGACGATGCCGTACACGGTGTGCAGGCCGGCCGCCATCATGCTCTCGCGCATCACCTTGATAATGGGAATGGCCCCGGCCACTGAAGCCTCGAAGCGCAGGTGGCGCTGTTCTTCCTTGGCCAGGCTGAAGATGGCCTGCCCCCGGGTGGCGATGAGTTGCTTGTTGGCCGTGACGACGTTCTTGCCCTTCCGCATGGCAGCATCTATGAACGTGAAGGCCGCGCCGGTGCCNNCCGATGACCTCCACCACGATGTCGATGCGCGGGTCGTCTACTATCTGAGCGAAGTCGCTGGTGAAGAGACCCGCCGGAGCGTCCGCCGGGATCTTCCCGCTATCGATCTCCAGCACTTTGCTAACCTGAAGATCGACGCCCGTGCCCTCCAGGATCTGGTCGTGCTCCTTCTGGATGAGCCCGTACACGCTCGACCCTATGGTGCCGAAGCCGAGCAGTCCAATGCGCACGATCCTGTCCCGGTCCATCGTTGTGCCCCTCGTCTCCTAGTCTCCCGGTACGCCCTGGTCTCGCAGCCGACGATGCCTGGCCACCAGATCCGCATAACTCTCACGTTCGATGATCACCCGGGCTCGTCCTTCGTTCACGAGCAACACAGCGGGACGTGGACTACCGTTGTAGTTGGACGCCATGGCGTAGCAGTACGCGCCCGTGGCCGGCATAACGAGGATATCGCCAATTTCTGGGCGAGCGATGAGCGCATCGCGGATCAGGATGTCGCCACTCTCGCAGTGCTTGCCCGCAACGGTGACCTTGGTGTCGGCCGGCGTGTCGGCCTTGTTGGCGAGCATCCCCTGGTATGCCGCGTCATACAGCATGGGCCTGATGTTGTCGCTCATGCCCCCGTCGACACTCACGTAGGTGCGCACCCCGGGGATCTCCTTGATGGTGCCCACCGTGTACGCGGTCACGCCCGCCTTGCCAACGATCGACCGGCCGGGCTCGATGAGAACCCGCGGCATCGGGAGCCCCAAGGCCGCCATCTCTTCGCGCACGCCCTCCACTTTCACCGTCGCGTACTCACCGATGGACGAGGGAGAATCCTCCTGTGTATACCGGATACCCAGTCCACCGCCGACATTGAGGTAGCGGCACTCGAAGCCGAAGCCGGCATGCGCCTGCCCGATGAGCTGTACCAGGATCTTGATCGCCTTGCGGAATGCGTCCAACTGAAAGATCTGGCTGCCGATATGCGCGTGCAGGCCCACAAGGTCCAGATGCGGCGCCACGAGAGCCTCCCGGATGGCCTCGAGCGCTATCCCCTCGGCCAGCCCGAAGCCGAACTTGGAGTCGACGTTGCCCGTCTCGACATAGGAGTGGGTGTGGGCTTCGACCCCCGGCGTGATGCGAAGCAGTATCCGTTGGGTGCCGCCTCGCGCCCCCACCATCTCTTCCAGCAGCGCCAGTTCCTGGAGGCTGTCGACCACGACGAAGCCCACGCCCCCGGATAGGGCGTAGTCCAACTCCGACCGAGTCTTGTTGTTCCCATGAAAGAAGATGCGCTCGGGCGGGAAACCAGCCATCTTGGCCACGTGGTACTCGCCCCCCGAAGAGACGTCGATGGATAGACCCTCCTCCAGCGCCAGCTGAGCTATGGCCACGCACGAGAACGCCTTGCTGGCGTAGATCACCTCGAAGTCGTTGGTGTGCTCGCGGAAGGCCGCCGCGTACCTCCGGCATTGATCGCGGAGGGTCGTCTCGTCGTACACGAGAAGCGGCGTGCCAAACTCGGCCGTCAGACTGACCACGTCGAGGCCGCCGATCTCCAGGTGCCCGCCAGCGGAGTGGGCCGACGTGATGGGATAGACAAGCGTGTGGGTCACAGAGCCTCCTGAGCAAGAAACACCGGTACGTTACCATACAAGGCCGGGGGGGCTGCTTCAAGCTGGTAGAATGAGGCCCCAGGATGATCGACGAAACACCGACCTTCTCCTACTATCGGGGCACCAAGCAACCCACCTTCGCCACCCGCACAGAGCTCGAGGCAGCAAAGCTGTTCGATTATCACCGCATCGCCTGGGAGTACGAGCCCCGGACCTTCATTCTCGAACAAGACGAACGGGGAAACATCCTCGAGGCCTTCACGCCGGACTTCTTTCTACCCGACCTCGACCTCTTCGTGGAGGTCACGGAGATGAAGCAATCACTGGTCACCGCCAAGAACCGCAAGGTCCGAAAGCTGCGCGAGCTGTACCCGGACATCCGCGTCAAGCTGTTCTATCGCAAGGATTTTGTGCGCCTTGCCCAGAAGTACGACCTCTAGCAGGCTATTGAACAATGACGCTGCGCCGTCAGGAAGCGATTGCCACGAGCGAGACAATGACGCAGGAAGCGCGAATAGCAGCGCTATTGGCGCGACCGAGCAAGCCGTATCGCGCCGGCCAGTGCGTCCTGAGGGCCGTAGCTTCATTGTTCAACAGCCTCCCAGAGCACTGATGGCTGCCCAGGCTCTCTCCCGCAGCCCAGGAGATCTCGGCAGACGCCTCGACGAGAGGGCCGATGCCGACGAGAAGCGCATCGGTGACGTGTTCTTGGATGAGAAGGCCATCGCCCAGCGCGTGGCAGAACTGGGCGCCGAGATCACTCAGGACTATCTGGGCCAAGACTTGCTGCTCATCTCCATCTTGCGGGG
>PMIZ01000429.1:0-9644 GCA_003157225.1 Actinomycetota bacterium
AGCTTCAGGCCACATTCTCGTCATGGAAAGAGCTGGGGGAGAACTATCTGATAGGGCGGGAGTTCTGGTCCTACGAAGAGACAAAGCGATCTGGAGACGCGATAAGCCGTGTTTACCAGGGACTCGTCGACAACAGCTACGGTCCTTGGCAGTTCAACAAATGGGACATGGATCTCGGAGTGGCGGCTGAGGGGACCATCTAGTCCGCGTCATCCTGACCCTTGGGTATTTCGCTCACAGCAACTCCAGGAAGCTCTCCATGGCCTGCCGGGATTTCTCCTGCTGAGGACCTCCGCGGGCCAAAGCGTCGCCGTCGACGGCCAGGAAGGGGATGCCCGCCTCCATGAAGGCCGCCCTCACCACCGGGACCGAGCCTAACCCATGCCGGCAGCCCCAATGGTTGAAGTGCACCGCCCCGTCGACGTTGAGCTGCTTCGCGAGCGCCACGTTCAGCCGTGCGCGGCGAGCTGAGCTACCCCACATCACGTTGTCCGTGAGGCGCTTGGCCAGACCAGGGAAAGGATCCTCCGGATCGACGGTCTCCAGATGCATCTGGCCCATCTCCTCGAAGATGACCACGGCTCCGTGCTCCTGGATCATCGCGAAGAGCTCTGCGTCATGGTGGGGCACAGTGTGCAGCCACAGCAGCCGTTTGAGCTTGCGGCCGCCTCCGAGTGCCGGGGCCATCAGGTCACGCCGGCCTTTCTCGGTGAGCAGCCGTTCGAAATCCTTGGCTCCCTCCTCGGTGACCCAGAGAAGCTGGCCGAGAAAGACAGTGGCGAAGGTGCTTCTGCCGTTCATCTCCAAGCGGCCGGCCAGGCGCTCGCTCATGATGTGGCCCCAGGCGGTAGACGCCCGGTTCGACAGCTCGATGGCCTTCCGGAGGTCGGGCTTGCGCCCGGTCCAGCGCCCGATGTCCTCGTGGAGCACGCGCATCTGGTCGGCGACGTCGGCTACTACCTCGGGCGCGGCCTCCCCTTCGTCGGGAGGCAGGGGAACCCGGAGCTCACGGAACGGGACGTTGTGCCGGGTGGCCAGCAGCTCGAGGAGGCACTCCTTGCCGAGGCAGAGAGGCGTGGTACCGAGGCACATGGTGGGTGCGGGAAGCATGTCGTTCTCGACTGCGGCCAAGGCGATGCGGTGGTAGCTGCAGACATCGCGCGCGAGTGGCATGCGGGCCGCGGCGGACTCTACCGGCTCGCGCAAGTCGCTGCCGGTGAGGGTGGCCGAGCCGATCTCGGGGATCATCGGTGTGAGCTTGTACGAGGTCAAGAGCTCGGTGGGAAAGAGGTACGACACCCAGGGGACAATCGCGCCAGGCTTGAAGAGATCGAGGGCCGCGCTCAGTGCATGGAGGTCCATATAGCGGCGGGCGGTGGGTGACTTCAGGGCCTTCCAGCGGATCTGGGCCAGAAAAGCGGCGCGGATCAGCGAGGCGCTGAACGAGTCACCGGTGACGTCGGCCATGCCGGGCATGGGTCGCTAGCCCTTCTCGCTGAATAGGTCGTCTTCTCCGAGGTCGCCCAGGAGGTCGTCGTCCAGCAACTGGGCCTCGAGGAACGCTTCCACCCGGGTGTGAAGCGGTCCGTTTGCGTCGAAGGGGAAGTCCACTTCGATCTCCAAGTAGGGCAGATGGCGCTCCGCGGCTAGCGCAGCAACCAGCAGGGCATCGTACGCGCCCGGGTCGCAGAAGCTCTGCCGGGCGTAGATGATCGAAGTGGGACGGGTCTCGTCCAGCCGGCGTACTAGGTGGTCTCGCCTTTGGCCGGTAGAGCGGCGCGGACACATGCCTGCCTCGAGCGCACGGGCAGCCAGGGCGGCGTAGTCGAGGGAAGGGGAGGCCGTCTGGGAGGTGGCGACCTCGCCGGAGGTCGGAGCCAAAGGTTTCCAACGATCGGGCGAGGTGCACGAATCCAGTCCCGAGACGTGGGACCCCAGCCGGCCGATCAGCCGGAGGAGAGAGTCATCGCTGAGGGGCCCGGCCACGAGAAACACCCCACCGGGCCGCGGGGGCTCGGGGTAGTCGACGGTGGGCGGGTCGGCGGGGACCGCTGTGGAGGCCCCGGTCGCGCCGCCGCGGTCGGCGGCGCTGCCGACCGGCGCGAGCCACTCGTCGAGGCGGCGGAGGTCGGCGGCGAGTCGATGCTCCACCTCAGGTCCCGACGACCGCGGCATGGGCAGCACGAAGGTTCTCTCCGGGTGCGTGGCCGCCAGCAGGTCGCCCATGCGCCGCATGGCATCGCAGCCGCCGGCTACCACCAGACGATCGTCGCCATCGCCGGCGACGCCATCTGCGAGCAGCTCGTCCGCGGCCGCCACCAGCTTGGTCACGAACGGGCAAGTCATCGGGTGGATGCTGAGAGCTTCTCGCCTGGCAGGCGCATCGCCGTCGCGCAAATGGTTCCCGAGCCAGCGCGGGGAGTAGCCGTTGCGCGCCACCAGGTCGAGCGGGATGAGATTGCAGGTGTAATAGCAGTCTGGCATGTCGTGAATCCTTGACAGGTTATGGCTCGGGCCTCTCGATTACAAGCCCGGTCTCCCGCCAGGATGCTTCGTTCTTCAGCAGCTTGCTGGGCCCTCCTGTGCTATAAATGCCCAGATGTCAACGCTGTCTGGAGGGCGCGCACGATGAACAAGGTTTTCTCGAGTGCCGAGGCCGCCATCTTCGACATTGAGGATGGGGCGTCGATCTTGTGCGGGGGATTTGGGTTGTGTGGCAACCCGGAGAACCTCATCCGGGCGCTTCACAAGAAAGGCGTGAAGGATCTCACTATCATCAGCAACAACTGCGGCACCGACCTCTACGGGCTGGGCGTCCTGCTGCAGTCCGGCCAGGTGCGGAAAATGGTGTCCAGTTACGTTGGCGAGAACAAGAACTTCGAGCGCCAGTTTCTGAGCGGTGAGCTGGAGGTCGAACTCGTTCCACAGGGAACCCTCGCCGAGCGCATCCGCTGCGGGGGCGCCGGTATCCCGGCCTTCTACACGCCCACCGCGGTGGGGACCATGTTGGCGGAGGGTAAGGAAGTCCGTGTGTTCGAGGGCCGGGAGTACCTCATGGAGAGGGGTCTGCGCGCCGACTTCGCCATAGTGAACGCCTGGAAGGGCGACCGGCTGGGCAACCTGGTCTATCGCAAGACGGCACGCAACTTCAACCCTCTCTGCGCGGCGGCGGGCATGATCACCATCGCCGAGGTGGAGAACTTGGTGGAGGTGGGGGAGCTCGAGCCGGATCTTGTCCACACGCCCGGCATCTACGTGAACCGCGTGGTGAAGGGCGAATCCTACGAGAAGTGGATCGAGAAGCACACCGTCCGGCCGAAACCGCAGGCCTAGTTCCCGGCCGAGCACATCAGGAGGCAACAATGGCACTCACCAAAGAGCAGCAGGCCAAGCGGGTCGCGGCCGAGTTCAAGGACGGCTACTACATCAACCTCGGCATCGGCATGCCCACCTTGGTGAGCAACTACCTGCCGGAAGGCCTCGATATCTATATCCACTCCGAGAACGGCATCCTGGGCGCTGGCCCCTACCCCTATGAGGGCGAGGAAGATCCGGACCTCATCAACGCCGGCAAGGAGACTGTCACCGAACTACCCGGAACCAGCTACTTCTCCAACGCCGATTCCTTCGCGATGGTCCGCGGAGGCCACTTGGACGCCACCGTTCTGGGAGCCATGGAGGTGTCGGAGAAGGGCGATCTGGCGAACTGGATGATCCCCGGCAAGATGATCAAGGGGATGGGCGGGGCGGGAGACATCGTAGTCGGCGCCAAGCACGTGATCATCATGATGGACCACTGCACCAAGGAAGGGTCGCCAAAGATCCTCAAGGAGTGTACCCTACCCCTGACCGGCAAGCGGTGCGTGAACTTGGTCGTCACCGACATGGCGGTCATCGAGGTCACGCCTGACGGTCTCTTGCTTCGCGAAGTCGCTCCAGGGATGACCGCGGAAGATGTGCAGAAGCTGACCGAGCCGAAACTGACGGTCAGCGGCTCTCTCAAGACCATCGAAGTATAGGTAAACGGGTGTCCAGGGCGCTTGACACCCGCAGGAGTAACACGACCCAGACCGGGCCTGGGATTTAGGAGAGGGCGATGCCCAAGAACAAAGTAGTGAGCCTCCAGGAAGCGATTTCCAGTCTCGAATCGGGGATGACCATCGCGATAGGGGGCTTCCTCTCCCAGGGGGATCCACTCACGTTGATCCACGGGGTACTGGAATCGGACCTGAAGGACCTGACGATCATCTCGTGCACGGCGGGCTTTCGGGACAGAGGCATCGTCGAGCTGGTGAAGGCGGGCAAGGTCCGCAAGATCGTCGCCAGCCACATCGGCACCACGCCCGACGTGGTGAAGGCATACCATGCGGGCCAACTAGAGGTTGAGTTGGTGCCGCAGGGCACGCTTGCCGAGCAGTTGCGCGCCGGCGGCGCCGGACTCGGGGGCTTCCTCACCCCCACTTCGGTGGGGACGGTGATGTCGGAGAGCAAGCAGCACCTCGAGATAGACGGCAAGACCTATGTGCTGGAAAGGGCCCTCAAGGCTGACGCCGCTCTGGTCCGGGCTCACGACGGCGACACATGGGGCAACCTGAGGTACCGGGGTACAGCCTCGAACTACAATCCGCAGTGCGCGGCCGCTGCGCGGTACACCATCGCCGAGGTGGAGTACCTCTACAGCCCGGGCGAGATCTCTCCGGATAGCGTACACACGCCGGGCATCTACGTGCATTCTGTCGTGCGATCCGATCTCGTCTACCGCGGCTCGGCTCACCCCACCTGCTGACAGCCTTAACAGAAGAGCAAGGTGCCATACATGGATATCAAGAACGTCATCGCCGCTCGCGCGGCGCAAGAACTCAAGGATGGCCAGGTGATCAACCTGGGCATCGGCATCCCCACCCTGGTGGCCAATCATGTGCCGCCGGGCGTCGACGTGGTTATCCAGACACAAAATGGGGCCATTGGCGTCGGCCCGGTCCCCGAGGCGTTCTGCTCCGACCCGGATAGGGCCAACGCCGGAGGGCAGCCCATCACCCTAATCGCCGGGGGAAGCTTCTTCGACTCGGCTGCCTCGTTCGCCATGATCCGCGGTGGGCATCTCGACATGACCTTCCTCGGCACCTTCCAGGTGGACGGTGAGGGGAACATTGCGAGCTACGAGGTCCCCGGAAGGATCGTGGCCGGTATGGGTGGGGCCATGGACCTGTTGGTCGGCGCGAGGATCGTCAACGTCGTCACCGAGCACTGCTCCAAAGACGGCGAGACGAAGCTGCTCAAGGAGTGCACCTTCCCGCTCACCGGAGCATGCGAAGCCGACGTCATCATCACCGAGCGGGCGGTCTTTAGGCGCTTCCCGGACACCGGTTTCGTCCTGGAAGAAGTCGCCCGGGGCTACACCCTCGACGACATCGAGGCCTGCACCGACATGAACTACGTCGTTTCCGAAAACGTCAAGATGGACGCCTACGGCCCTGAACCTGGAGCGGAAGAGTAGCAAAGCTCTCACCCTCTGGGGGTGAGGTGGTTCGGAAGAGGTTGGTCGCATGAAGCGCTTGTTGCGGCATCTTCTCGTGATCGTCTTGGTGGTGGTGTGGATCGGCGCTGTGGTTTATCCGAATCCGCGCCCGTTCTTCGTTTCCGTCGCGCGGTTGCGGCATCCTCCGGTGGACGGGCAGGCGGCAGCGGGTGTTGCCGCCACGCTGCCAAACGACTACAAGGCCATCGAGGACTTCTCCAACAGCTATGTCACATGGAAGCCCGCGTGGACGGTGTACGGACTGCCCTGGTACTTCCCGACGGTCACGGAAGTGCTGGCCGACCACGCGGGGGACTGCCAGGCGCAGATGTTGCTGATGGCGAGCATCCTCGAGGCCAAAGGCATGCCCTACACGCTGATGTACTCGTTCGACCACGTCTGGGTAGACTACCCGGGCAGGGCTGTCACCGCTTTGGAGGATCCGGCGACCTCGTTCGTCTCGAACTCCGGCAAAGGCTGGCTGGCCTGGCTGCCGCACAAGTTCCCCATCTGGTCGGTTATCAAGGTGCGTGTGGCTTTCCACTGGACGCCGATGCCGCTTTTGCTGAAGTTACTGATCCTGCTAGGCGCAGGCGTGATCGTCGGCTATGGCGAGCGCCGCTTCTTCCGACGTCTAGGGCGCGCGCTCTGGTCACCCCTTGCTAGAGTCGAGACAACGCCTCCACGATCGCGTCTCTATGGGTGGCTACGTATGCGCTAGCCGGCTCGTGGCCGCACTCGCGGCACTTGAGGTCGTAGGCTGAATTGAGTGTCCCGCACTTGGGGCATGTGTAGCGCTGGCTCACCTGTGTCATCCAGGTCTCGACGCCCACCTCGGCTATCTGGTCAAGGTCCCCGTAGAGCTCCGCGCGGTGTGGCCTCTCGCGCTGGAACTCGTCCAGTTCCGCGCACGGGAAGTCGGCGCACTCGCCGCAGAAGCTGAGGCTGCGTTCTGCCGCGCAGGTGCGGAAGGTGCAGGCATGGCAGTATGGAGTGCGCTGCTCCGCGCGGCACCCGTCGCAATGGGCCTCCTCGATGCTCCAGCCCATGCGGGAGGCGAAGGCAGCGAGTCGTCGAGGGTCTTCGTGGCTCCCGATGTAGATGGAGCACGCGTTGCAGAAAAGGCCGCACACGGCGGCTGTCGTCGGAACAGAGACGTCGGCGCCGGGATTCCGGTCCTTGTTGGTGTCACTCACGGGAGGCCCTCCTTGAAGACTCGAGCGAAATTGCGGTAGCAGATCTTCTCCAACTGGGTGTCCTTCAGCCCCGCCTTCCGCAACAGTTCGGCGATGAGTGGATAGTCACCGGCGCCTCCGAAGCCCGCCGGAAGCACGTCGATGCCGTCTAGGTCGCCACCCAAGCCGACCGCGTCTTCGCCCCCGACTTTGATGGCATGGAGCACGTGGTCGACTATCACCTTGAGAGGCGGGGGCGGCAACAGCGCCGAGGCGGCCGAGCATCTGCGCCCCGCGTCCTCGAACGACTCGGTCCCCGCGAGGATCCCACTGAAGAAGGCTTCGCTCAGAGGCCGCTCCCGCTCATAGAAGTCCCGCGACAAGAAGCCGGGGGCGAGGGCGATTCCCATCACGCCGCCTCGCTTGCCGATCTCGCGGATCATCTCGTCGGTGAGATTACGGGGACTGGGACAGAGGGAGCGGCAGTTGCCGTGGCTGGCGACGAAGGGGCGTGTGGCTGCTTGGCAGATGTCGGCGAACGCCTGGTCGGAGGTGTGAGAGACGTCTACGAGCACCCGTCTATCCTCGCAGGCCTCGACGAGGTCGGCGCCCAGACGCGTGAGTCTGCTCCCCGGGCCGTAGGTCGAGCCGAGGAACGCGTTGTCGGCCCAGGCGAGGGTGATCAGCCGCACCCCGGCAGCAAAGAAGAGGTCGAGGTTGTCGACGTCACCCTGCAGCGGGTCGGCCGCCTCGAGAGAGGCTATGACCGCGATCTTGGCGGGAGTGCGGCCGATAGCGCCGGCGCCGGGCGGCCCGAAGGCCTCCGTCACCTGCGCGCCGCTCAAGGCCAGGAAGAGGTCATCGGAGTACTCGTCGCAGAGCCGGCGCACCGCTTCCACCTTCGTCAACCCTACCTCGAGTTCTTGCCCTTTGTACTTCTGGCTCCAGACCCAGCTGGCGAAGACTTGGGCGCCGAAGCCGGCCGCCTTCAGTCCGGGCAGCGTCACGTGCAGAGCGGCACTTGGGTGAGGCGCAGAAGCGCCGCCGGCACTCGTCTCGTCCCGCCCGCGCTTGCCGGTGACGAAATCGGCGCCTTCGCAGATCGCGCCGATGGTGTCGCAGTGAGCGTCGAAGAATCGCATGTGGTCGAGTCTACCCGATGCTAAACTCCCTGGCCATGGAGAGCACAGTGCAACCCCGCGTGTACCTTGGCTTACCGGTCACCTCGGTGGCCGCCGTGATGACCGGTTCGATGGCCGGGTCTGCACGCTTCGATCTCTCCAGCCTCCTCCTTCTGCTCCCCCGCTAGGGGGAGGTATTCGCGAAGCCGGCGCTACCCGGCACGCCAGCAGCTATCATTTTGGTAGAAGACCCGGGAGGAGAGACCATGTCCACAACTCAGCAGCCTCCTAACGCCCCCGCGGACGCCGCGGCCCAGCCGCAGCCTGCCGGCCATCAGCCCGGCGCGGAGTTCGGCCGCCAGCGCAATGCGGGGGTACCAGTCGTATTCTTCGACACTACGCTTCGCGACGGTGAGCAGTCGCCCGGCTGCAGCCTCAACGCCTCCGAGAAGCTGGAGGTAGCCCATCAGCTCGTCCGTCTGGGCGTCGACGTGATCGAGGCCGGTTTTCCGGCTAGCAGCCCCGGTGACTTCGCGGCGGTCCAAACCATCGCCCGCGAGGTGAAGGGCGCCGTGATCTGCGGTCTGGCCCGCTGCACGGAGAGCGACATTCTCACCTGCTGGGACGCCATCAAAGACGCAGAGCGTCCCCGCATCCACACTTTCGTGTCGACCTCCGACATCCACCTCAAGCACCAGATGAGGGTTGGGCGGCCCGAGGTGGTCACGATGACCCGCGAGATGGTGGAGCTCTGCGTGTCGCTGTGTTCCGACGTTGAGTTCTCGGCCATGGACGCCACCCGTTCCGACGTCGACTTCCTGGCCGAAGTGCTTGCCAGTGCCATCGCGGCAGGCGCCACCACCATCAACGTTCCCGACACCGTCGGTTTCGCCCTGCCCACGGAGTACGCCGCGCTCATTGATCGGCTCTACGACAGGGTGCCCGGCCTCGACAAGGTCGTGCTCAGCGCCCACTGCCACAACGACCTGGGAGTAGCCGTCGCCAACTCTCTCGCCGCGGTGGAGAGGGGCGCTACGCAGGTCGAGGTCGCGGTCAACGGGTTGGGCGAACGGGCCGGCAATGCGGCTCTCGAGGAGATCGCCATGGCCCTGGTAACACGCCGTGACTTGATGCATCGGCCGTGCAACATCGTGACCACCGAGATCTCGCGCACCAGCCGCATGGTCTCGAACTTCACCGGGCAGTTGGTACAGGCCAACAAGGCGATCGTGGGCAAGAATGCATTCGCTCACGAATCCGGCATCCACCAAGACGGAGTGCTGAAGGAACGCACCACCTACGAGATCATGCAGGCTCGTGACATCGGCCTGACCGACAGCGACATCGTGCTGGGCAAGCATTCGGGACGCCACGCGCTGCAGTCTCATCTGGCCGAACTAGGCATCCATCTCGAGGGATCTGAGTTAGCCGAGGTGTTCCGCCGCTTCAAGCAGACCGCCGACCGTAAGAAGGAAGTCACCACCGCCGATCTNNACCGACATCATCTCGTCGAGCCAGGTGGCCGTGCATGTCAAGGGCGAGAACAAGGCGGGCAAGGCCTTTTCCGGCGGCTCGGTGGAGTCGATCTTCCTCGCCATCGACGACGCGGTGGGCGTGTCGGGCAAACTACTCGACTACCAGGTGCGGTCGATCACTTCGGGCAAAGACTCGCTGGGCGAGGTACGGGTGGTGGTCGAGGTGGATGGCAGGCGCTACGCGGGACAGGCGGTGTCCATCGACGTGCTGGAGGCTTCGGCGAAGGCCTACGTTCGGGCGCTCAACAACGTGGCGATGGGACGGGAAGCGGGCGGCGCCCGCGGCGACAGGGTC
>PMIZ01000429.1:9661-10012 GCA_003157225.1 Actinomycetota bacterium
GACGAGCCGATGCCTTCCAGGCGGAGCAAGGGCCTGAGACGGAGAGGGCGATAGTGACGGACGCGTTTGCTGCCAACGCTGAGGCGCCTTTTGGAGCCCGGAGGACCCTCGGCCTCCCCGGCGGGCCCACACGGATCGCCGACCTGAGACTGCTGGCTAAGGCCACCGGGCGCGGTCTGGAGAGGCTGCCCTTTTCCATCCGCATCCTTCTGGAGAACGGTCTCCGCCACTGCGGAGGGGGCGCCGTGGGAGAAGCGGACGTGCTGGCCCTTCTCGATTGGGACCCGGTGGCGACGGCGCGCCCTGAGCTGGCCTTCATGCCCGGCCGGGTGCTGCTGCAGGACTTCACGG
>PMIZ01000115.1:0-243 GCA_003157225.1 Actinomycetota bacterium
CAAGCACGGCTCGTTGCCGGTAGTCAACTTTTCCGCGGGCGGCATCGCCACCCCGGCGGACGCTGCTCTCATGATGCAGCTAGGGGCCGACGGAGTGTTCGTCGGCTCGGGCATCTTCAAGAGCGAAGACCCGAGCAGCCGGGCTAGGGCCATCGTCGAGGCTACCACTCACTTCCAGGATCCGACCGTGCTCGCCCGCGTCTCGCGCGGACTCAAGGGCGCCATGCCGGGTCTGGAGATCGG
>PMIZ01000115.1:256-2885 GCA_003157225.1 Actinomycetota bacterium
GGAGCTCGACGGCCTGGTGATCCCCGGCGGCGAGAGCACGACGATGGGCCTTCTCATGGAGAAGGGTGGGCTGACGGCTCCGTTGCGGAGCTATTTGCAAGACCATCCTGTCTTTGGAACCTGCGCGGGACTCATCATGCTGGCTAAGGCAACCACCGACGGAGACCAGCCGTTGCTTCGGGTCATGGACGTGACCGTGCGCCGCAACGCGTTCGGGCGGCAGACCCGCAGTTTTGAGGCGCCTGTCGAGCTGCACCTGACCCCCGACACGAGCGACACCTTTCACGGGATCTTCATCCGGGCACCCTGGGTGGAGGAGATAGGCCTTGGAGTTGAGGTGATTGCCCGTTGCGACGGGCATATCGTGGGAGTGCGGCAGGGTCACAGCATTGGCATCGCCTTTCACCCCGAACTCGGCGACGACATCCGCTTGCACGCTTACTTCCTGGAGCTGGTGCGCGCCTCCGGACGGTAGATGAGCAATGGAATTGTTCCCGGTGTCATCAGGGTCAGAGTACTCAGGCGGTCTCCAGGCCAAGGCAACGGTCGAGCAAGCGGTCGACTGCTGCATCGATTCGGCTCTTGGTCTCGGGTTCGTTCTGAAGCAGCAGGACGGGCTGCACCTCCGGTTCCGGGAGCCTCTTCGGTGGATCTCCTGGCCGGTGGAGATCAGCGTGGACATCACGCCGCATCCAAAGCATACGGGGATTTCGGTTTTCGGATCGTGCTTCGGGGGAACGCCCAACCAGCCGCTCTCGCACCCCGAGACATGTGTGAAGACCTACTTGGAAGTGGTGGGCGCCGAGCTGGACAACGTGGGCGAGGCAGAGAAGGCAGATCCCCGGAGACCGGCTCGCCAAAGACGATTGGGGACATGTCAGAAATGGCTGGGTTTGGCCTCGCAGCTTCCCCAGCTACTGCTCGTTCCCATGGGTATCGCAGCCGTGCTCCTATGGCCTCGACCGGGTGCCTTGATCTTGGTGAGCTGGTGCTGGTTCTTCGCGCTCGTCCCGGTTGCGGCTGAGTTCCTCCGCAGACGACTGGTAGGCATCGACAGCGAATCCGATCGCGTGGCCCTGGCTGTCTGCGTTGGTGTCGCCATAGTATTCACGCTCTACTACCTGTTCTTCATCAATGTCTTGTGAGGACGTCGGACCGAACCAACAAGTCGATGGCACCAGCCACAGCGGATGGGAAGCTCGACCGTGACAGGGCCCTTGCGACATCTCGGGAGGCCGGCCCTCTCATCCTAGCTCCCGGCCGACTGTCAGAACAATCCCTGGAAAACGGGCATTTTCTAAAGCCTTTCCGATGGTTNNGTCGCGCGGCCCCATGTGTACCACTGCCTTGCTTGGCTATGAGGAGGGTTTGGTTTGATCCGATACGACGCAGAACAAGCAGCGTTCTATCGGGAGAAGCTGGTCGAACGAGTCGAAACGGACGTTCGGGATTGCTACCAGTGCGGCAACTGCTCCGCGGGCTGCCCCGCCGCTTTCACGTTCGACTACACTCCCAATCAGGTCATGCGGATGCTCCAGGTGGGCCTCGTTGACCGGGTGTTGGACTCCAAAGCGGTCCAGCTCTGCGTGCAATGTCTCACCTGCTCCGCCCGCTGCCCGCGAAACATCGACATCGCCGGCATCTTCGAGGACCTCAAGACCATCGCCACCGCCCAGGAGCGCGATGTTCCCGAGCATGTGAAGACCTTCAACAAGGCTTTCATGAATGCGGTCGCCCGTTTTGGGCGGCTTCCGGAGTTCTACGACATGGCCACATTCTACGTGGGGACCATGAACCCGAAGTTCGCCCTGGCCGACATGAGCGTGGTACCACCTCTGCTGGCCAGACATAAGTTGAAGATCCTGCCACGCCGGGCCAAGGGCACCGACGAGGTGTCCCACATCTACAAGAAGACAATGGAGAAGGCCAGGGCCGGCGAGAAGGCTGAAGCTACAGCCCGCAAGAAGACTGCCGTTGAGGCGGCCCGGGCGGCGGCCAAGGCCGCAGCGCCGGGCGCCCACGGGGCGGCAAATGCGTCCGTGACTCTCGCCGCGGCCCTCACCGAGGGTGGAAGCGAGGTGGACGGATGACTCTGGCCTACTATCCCGGCTGCTCTCTGCGCCACTCCTCCGCCGAGCTGGACATCTCCACCCGCAAGGTGCTGGACGTACTCGGCGTGAGCTACAAGGAGGTCCCCGACTGGACCTGCTGCGGCTCCACCCCGGCACATATGATGGACCACCTGCTCGCCCAGACCCTCGCCGCGCGCAACCTGCGCCAGGCGGCCGAGGTGGCCGACGAGCTGCTGGCGCCGTGCCCCTCCTGCTACCAGCGGGAGAAGAACGCGCAGATCGAGATCCACAAGGACGACGCCTTCCGGGCCGAGGTCAACGAGATGCTCGACAAGCCGTACAACGGCAAGGTGATGGTCTACGCGCTTCCCGAGTACCTCATCAAGTTCGTGGGCGAAGAGAAGATCGCCTCTCACGTGAAAGCCGACCTCTCGCAGCTCCGAGTGGTGCCGTACTATGGCTGCCTGTTGGGTCGCCCGAGCGAGCTGACCGGCGAGTGCGACAACGAGCAGCCCATGATGATGGACCTGCTTCTGCAGGCCGCCGGCGCCGACGTC
>PMIZ01000484.1 GCA_003157225.1 Actinomycetota bacterium
ACGATCATGATTTCCACCAGCGTAAACCCCTGTTTGCTCGATGTTCTGTTTTTCATTTTAACTTTGTCTTTCTGTTTTTGCGGTGTGAACAATGCAACAAGCGGGTTTATTATGAGTACGGCATTTGTTCACGAATTGCCTGTTGCGACCGCGCTTGGGGTATCAGCATGCCGGATGCCAACTGGCCCGCCTGCGCCGGAGCCTTGTCCTCTGCCCTGAAAATAGAAAAGGCCCGGGATTGCTCCCGGGCCTTCTTGCACCCGAAGCTTCGCGGCGCGCCGCGCGGGCGCGCCACTCAGCGCGGTGGTCCTACTTCTTGAGCGGCGAGATGCTCTGGAAGGTCGGGCTCTTGAAGATGGTGTCCAGGCAGAGGCCGGTTTCCTGCAGTTTGGCTTTGCCCACGGAGTAGCAGCAGCAGAAGGCCACTTCCATGAGTTCTTCTTCGGTGGCGCCGTGTGCCTTCGCGTTGCAGGCCTGCGGCAGAACGCCATCATAATGATTGTTCATCATGTACAGGCCGACCAGCAGCAGGTAGCGAGTCTTGGGATCGAGGATCCCACGATCGAGCAGGCCGCTCAGCTGGTTCTGGGCGAAGGTATGCAGCATGTCGGGGCGGCGCTCCACCCAGATATCCAGGGACGGGTCGCCCGCGCCACCGGGGACGTAACCGGGGCGCTGCTTGGCCCAAGACGCGAGGATCTCTTGCCCGGTCTTGGCGGCTTTCATTGCTTCAACGACTTCGACTTCTTCTGGCCGTGGCATTCTTGTTCTCCTTCTTCGACTTCGTTACTTACGCGTTTTCAGTATCCGTAGTCGCGGACGCTTCGGACGCTTCGGCGTCCGCTTTCGCCACGTGCTCCGCAGGTTCGGGGGCGGCTTTGGCCGCCGGGGGTGCCGCTTCTGCGGCGGGGGCTGTCTCAGCGGCCGGTGCCGGGGCCGGCGCGGTAGCCGTCGGCGCGCTCGCCAGGCGGGCCACCAGGATCTCGGCAAGGTCGAAGGCCTTCACCGACTCGCTCTTGCCCTTGGCGCCGATGCCGTCCTCCATCATAGTGAGGCAGTACGGGCAGTTGACGCCGATGGCTTCCGGCTCCTTCTCGAGCAGCTGGCCCACGCGCATCTCGTTGACGCGGTGCTCCGGCTCTTCTTCCATCCACATACGGCCGCCGCCGGCGCCGCAGCAGACGCTCTTGGTCTTGCGCCTGTCGGCCTCGAGCAGGGTGACGCCCGCGGCCTTGAGGACCTTACGCGGCGCCGCGTACTCGCCTTGGTAGCGGCCCAGGTAGCAAGAGTCGTGATAGGCCACGCGTGTGGGGGCGCCGCCGGCCAGCTTGATCTTGCCCTGAGCGAGCAGGTCGGCCAGCAGTTGGGTGTGGTGGATCACCTCGTAGTCGCCGCCGAACCGCGGGTACTCGTTCTTGAGGGTGTTGAAGCAGTGCGGGCACTGGGTGACGATCTTCTTGACCTCGTAACCGGCGAGCGTGCCGATGTTCCCGGCCGCCAAGCTCTGGTAGAGGTATTCATTGCCGAGGCGCCTGGCCGCTTCGCCGCAGCACTTCTCCTCGTTGCCTAAGACCGCGAAGGAGACTCCCGCCGCGTTCATAAGGTTGACGAACGCGGTGGTGACCTTCTGATTGCGTGCGTCGAGCGACCCCGCGCACCCGGGCCAGTAGAGGATCTCGGCTTCGGGGTTCTGGCCGATGGTCGGCACCCCGAGCTTGCGCAGCAAGTCCCCCCGGACAAGGGCGCTCTCGCCAAACGGGTTGCCGTTGACCTCCATGTTCTTGAACACGACCCCCGCCTGTTTGGGGAAGCGGCTTTCCATGAGCACCAGGTTGCGGCGCAGGTCGATGATCTTGTTGATGTGCTCGTTCTGGACCGGACACTGCTCCTGGCAGGCATAACAGGTCGTACAGGCCCAGATCTCCTGCTCCGTGACAACACCGCCGATGAGGCTGGGGCTCGATATTTCGGCGGCGCCCGGCGAGGCGGCGCCTGTGGAGGCGGGACCGGCAGCCGTTGCTTTCTTGCCGCTCTCAGCCATGGCCCGCCGCAGCTCCTCACCCCGCTCCAGCAGGTGATGCTTCAGGTTGGTGTGGAGCAGCTTGGGCGACAGCTTCTTCCCGCTTATGTTGGCCGGGCAGCTCTCCTGGCAGCGGCCGCACTCCGCGCAGGCGTAGAGGTCGAGAAGCTGCTTTCTCGTGAACCCCTCGATACGGCTGACCCCGAACTCCTCCACCTCTTCGTTCTCCAGGTCCATCGGGTAGATCTGGGCCCCGTGGGCCTTGAGGTTGCGGAAGAACTCGTTGACCGGGCAGGCGATGAGGTGCAGGTGCTTCGACATCGGGATGTAGACCAGGAAGGTGAGAAGCAGCGCGACGTGCGCCCACCAGAGGATGTGACTGCCCAGGTTCATGGCGTCGATGCTCCAGCCGCTGGCTTTCACCATGTGCGCGATGGCCACGGCTACGAGCGCGAGAGACCGCCCATGCGTGGGTTCGAGCGCGTATTGCAGTCCGCTGTAGATGAGCTCCGAGAGGATCAGGAAGAAGATCAGCCCGAGGATCACCCCCGCTTCCGCGGTCGGGTCCAGCCGCTTGGGCCGGATCACGTAGCGGACGTAAGCCGCCGCTATCAGACCGATCAGTACCAGGACGCTCAGTATGTCCTTGACCAGGTTGAAGACTGCGTTGCCGCCCCACGGCAGCATCGCGCCGGCGCTCACCCCCTCCGCAATCAGCTGCAGGGTGCCGAACGCGATGACGATGAAGCCCCAGAAGATGAAGAAGTGGATGATCCCGACCGGCTTCTTGAGCAGCCGCCGCTGGCCGAAGACCAGCGAGACAAAGCCGGCGGTCCGCACCAGGGGGTGATCGAAACGCCGCTCGGGGACGCCAAGCAAGAGGTATTGCACCCGCCGCATCAAGAAGTAGCCGAACGCCGCTACGGCGAGGACAACAACCACCGTAAAAGCGATTGCCGTAGTGCTCATGGTCGCTCCTGGTCTGACACGCTGCTGAAGAACGAAGCCCGGCTAAGCTCTCAGCCCCCGGCATTTCTCGATGAGCTCCGGGACGATCTCCCTCCAGTCGCCCACCACTCCGTAGGGAACCCGCTGGAAGATGGGGGCTTCGGAGTCGCGGTTGATGGCGATGATCGTTTTGGACGAGGAGCAGCCGGCCATGTGCTGCGCGGCCCCCGAGATACCGATGGCCAGGTACACGTTCGGGCTGACCACGGCTCCGGTGAGTCCCACCTGCAGATTGCTCGGCACCCAGCCGCTGTCGACCGGAGCTCTGGAGGCACCGACCGCTCCGCCGAGAACCTCAGCCAACTCGTTCAGTAGCTTGAAGCCGTCGGCTCCTCCTATACCTCGTCCACCTGCGACGATCACCGGAGCATCTTCGAGCCTCATTCCTTCAGCCGAATCCTCGACGTGTTCCACCAGCGCGGCACGGAAGCCGGCGGGATCGAGAGCCGGCGCGAAGGGCACGACGTCGCCTGATCCCCCGGCAGCGGTCGCCGGCTCGAAGACCTTCTGCCCGATAGTCGCTATGTAGGGCTCGGCGCCGGTAAGGGTGAACAGCCCGTTGGCCTTGCCGCCAAAGACGGGCCGGGTGATCTTGAGAGCGCCCGAGGCCGCGTCGGCCTCCAGGGCCACGCAGTTGGGCGCCCATGCGACATCGAGCTTGGCGGCAAGCCGGGGAGCAAGATCGCGGCCCAACTCGGTGTGACCCAGGAGGATCACGCGCGGTTTCACCTCTTCGACGAGCTGGGTGAGCAAGCCCGCATAGGGCTCTGCCTGGTAGCGCGAATAGAGGGCATCGTCGGCCACGTACACCTTTTTGACGCCGAGACCGGCAAGCTCTTGCGCGTCACTCTCGAGTCCAGTGCCGGCCAGCAGCGCGAAGACTTCATCGCCGAGCTGCGCCGCCAAAGCGGCCGCCGCGGTCGCCAATTCGGCCGTTATGTTCGCAAGCCCCCGGCCCTTGCGTTCGGCCAGAAACAGAACACCACTTCTATCGCTCATATCCTTGGTCCCCCTGCTCGGGATTCTCTCTTCGAAGTGACACCGCCGGCTCAGACGATCCGGGTCTTGAGTATCTGGGCGACACCCTCGGCGATCTCCCCGGGGTTCGCGCCGGTGATCATCTCGCACTGCACGTTGCGATCGGGCACGTAGTACTTCTCGAGGTTGGTGCGGGCCGCACCGGCCAGGTCGAGGCCGAGGTCGGCCGCGGTCCAGACGGTCGGTTGCACCTTCTGGGCGGCGATGGTCGCCTTGACCGGCGGAAAGCGCAGTTCGCCGATCTCGTTGCTCGCGGTGACGAGCGCGGGCAAGCCCGCTTCGATCACTTCGTGACCATCGGCCGTCACGCGTTCGACGCGCACCTTGCCGGCGGCCACCTCCACTTTTCGCGCGACGGTGACGGCGGGCAGATCGAGGATAGCCGCCACGCCGATCCCCACCTGGCCTGCATCGGTGTCGGCCGCCTGGCGGCCGCACAGCACCAGGTCGGCCCCGCCCAGTTTCTCGATCGCCCGCGCGAGCGCCCGAGCGGTCTGGGCGCTGTCGAGCGCCTCGAAGGCTTCATCCTCGAGCAGGATCAGTTCGTCCGCGCCGGCCGCGATCGTCTTCTTGAGTACCGGCTTGGCCATTTTGTTGCCCAGGCTGAGTACGGTGATCTTGGCCCCCACGGTGTCCTTGAGCCGGAGCGCCGCTTCGAGCGCGTTCTCGTCGAACGCAGACAGGACCGGAGGGGTGCCGGGAGGCGGGACCAGATTCTTGCCGTCGGGCGCGATTTCGAAAAGGGAGAGGGGCGCCTCCGGGTCGACTACCTGTTTTACGCAGACTGCAATGGTGAGCATTAGTCGCCCGCTTTCCACGAGTCGTCTCTGTCGGCCGGAAACACGTTGGGAACGTACGCCGTCCAGTCGCTGACGGCGTTGGGGTCGAGAGCCGCCTTGATCTTCTGCATCCAATTGGCGTAGTTGTCATAGAGCGGCGACCAGTCTTCGACGATGTGGGTTATTTGCTCGAGCTGGAGCCCACCGACCAACGAGGGAATGCCGTAGCGTGGGAACTTGCCCTTGGGATCGTAGGTCTCGGCAAGGAGTTTCCGCGCGCCCGCCAGAGAGACTTCGTCGAACGGGTCATACTGGAATACCGTCTCGAGATGAGACCCGATGCTGTAGTTCTCGTAGGGATAGTGAACGGCGAACGCGCCGGGATTCACGAGCGCGCCCTCGTCGATGTACTTCTCGATGTCCGGGAGCGACTCTTTGCGCTGCCGCTTGACCAGGTCCTGCGACATGTCCCCGGTGTTGGACATCCAGAAGTCGGTGGCCAGCCGGAAGGTCTCGCGGACCGTACCCATGCTCCAGAACAGGTAGTTCTGCCGCCAGGCAAGCTCCTCGGCGGTGTTCAGTTCGGGGACGAGGAAGCCTCCAAACTGTTCCGCCACGTTCAACAGGCATTTCTCCCGGTACTTGAGAGCGCGCTCACTCGGACCGCCGAGCATCACCTGCAAGGAGCGGTTGAGAACATCGATCTGGTCCGGCGACCCCTGCTGAGCCATGGCCCACATCTCGTCGTTGCCCTCACCGACGTGGCCCCCATGGATCTTCGCCATTGAGTAAGCGATCTCGGCCTGGCCTATCGCCCGCACGGCGTCGAACAGCAACTCCTCGGTGGGGAAGGTGAGAATGTGGAAGCCGAAACCGTCCAGCACCTTCGCAGGATGCTTCAAGGACGGCAAGGGCCCTTCGAACGACCACTCCCCGGGCCCGTACCAGGGATACAGCTTGACCGCGGCTTTGGTGATCACGCCGTGGCCGCCGTTCGCCCCGGACTGCCCCCGAAGGATGCCGCGCATGCTGATGCCCGGCCCATCCCCGGAGAACCAACCCCGTCCGGCTTCGGCGGAACCGAGCGTGAAGAGTTCGCCGTTCGGCAGCACCCACTCGGCCCCCAGCACGTTCCGACCGAGGCCTCCCGTGAACACCTGCGTGATATTGGCGCCGAAGTGCGCGCAGGAAGCAGCCACCACGCCGGCGCTCGGCCCGCAGCACACGGGCGGATAGAACAGCCCCATCTTCGCGAGGACGAGCTGCAGGCGGTAGCTGTTGACGTACGGCTCCACGATGGCCCGGCAGTTCTTCTCGTCGATGTCGACGATGCGGTCCATCCGGCGCAGGTCGAGCGTGACCGAATTCTCGCTCGCGAGCGAAAGGCTTACGTTCTCGAATCCCGAGGAGAAAGGCTTGAAGAGGATCCCGTACCGGTTGCAGGCGCGGACGATCTTCTGCACTTCGTCGGTGTCCGCCGGAAGGAGTACCGCGCCGGGACGGGTGGAGAACTTGTCGTCGTAGAACAGCCTGTTGCCCCACACCTGGTTGTAGGTGTCGAGGATGGCCGTGTCTTCGGTTATGAAATCAGGGCCGACAATGTCTTCGAGGGCCAGATAGGCATCCTTCTTGAGCGCCATGGTCTGAGCCTCCTTTCCTAGAGCGCCTGGCGGACCAGGTCGACGATGTCGTACATGCCGATCGTTTCGCCGGACTCTTCGGCCGCATCGGTGAAGTTGCGAGTGCACCAACCGCAGGCACTGACGATGGCCTCGGCCCCGACGGCCCGCGCTTCTTTGAGCCTCTCGTTCCCGGTCCAGGTGGCGAACTCCGGGTAGGCGTCTTTCACGCCGCCCCCCGAGCCACAGCACCACGCGGACTCACGGGTGCGATACATCTCGACCAGTTTGAGCCCCGGAATGCTCCGGAGGATCTCGCGGGGAATGTCGTAGACACCGCTTGCGCCCCGCCGGTACTTCTTGGGCGGGTCGTGGACGATCACTTGATTCATCACCTTGACCTCTGTGCCCTTCCAATGAACCCAGGGCTCAGCCAGCCGGCCGAGGTGGCACGGGTCGTGGTACGTGACCGTGAGGGGCACCTGCTTGGTCAGGCGCAGCTTGCCCTCGCCCAGGAGCCGATGGATGAACTCGGTGATGTGTAGCACCTCGATCCCGGGATTCTGCTTGCCCATCTTGTCGTACGTGACCTTGAAGTGCTGGTAGCAGTCGGAGCAGGGAGTGACGATCGTCTTGACTCCGGCTGCCTTGACCACTTCCTGGTTGTGCTCGGAAAACTTGGTGAACTCGCTGATATAGCCCTGTTCATAGGCCTGTCCGCCGCAGCACGACTCGTCGCGGCCCATGACGCCCACGTCGACGCCTGCCTCGAGCAGCAGCGAGAGCGCTCCCCGNNGGTGCAACTCCTCGTCGAACGAGTAGCGGCAGCCGGCGTGGAAGAGCACTTCCGCCTTTTCCTTGGTCAGATCCTTGGGCGTCAGCCCCGCGAGCCAGTTGCCGCGGTCGGCTTTCTTGCCCTGCATCATGTTGTCTTCTTTGCGCAGGCCCTCGATCACCAACTGGTGGACCGGGTGCCCATACCCCTGCTCGACGCACATGGTCCGGAGCTCGCGGATGTTCTCCAAAGGCTCCAGTTCCTGCACGGCTTTGCAGGAGATGTCGCAGCTGCCGTCCATCTGGCAGCGGTAGATGGCCTCGAGAAGGCCGTCGGTTATCTCGGTTCGCCCACTCAGGTACGAAAGGGTGATGTTGAATTTCCCGCCCGAGGCATAGGCATGAAAGCCGTGTCTCGTGACTGCGGGGCACCCGTTCATGAAGTCCGGATGGCGCATGTTCTCGTAAGGGATGAATTTGCAGTACGAGCACCTGGTGCACCTCTGCGCGTCGTGCTTGCGGTCTAGTAAAGCCATAATCTCGACTCCTAGAAGCAGAGCTTGCCGGGATTGAGGATGTTGCCCGGATCGAAGATGTTCTTGACCTTGCGGTGCAGGATGGTGGTGGTGGTCGCCTGGCCGTACGCCATCGTGGCCCAATCGCCGTAGGGGCGGGAGAAGAAGGCACCGGCCCGCAGCACATCCTCGGCGGCCTTGGCCGCGATTCCTCTGGCCTTCGCCACCTCGGCGGCCTTGGCCGGATCGTAGTAGAAGTCGAACTCGCAGTGGCAGCTCGTGCCTTGGGCCGTCATCTGCAGGTACACCCCGATGTCCCCGGCCGGGAACGCTTTCGCCGCCGCCAGGCCATCGATCGTCTCCACGAACCGCGGGGTCTGGTCGAGCGTCGTCAAGAAGAAGAGTTCTTGCACACCCCCCCTGGCCCTCAGTTTCCAGTAAGGCTCGGGCGAAGGGGCCTGGAGGGCGACGCGCAGGTCGGCCGCCTTGATGCCTTCCAGCGCCTCGGCGGCTTCGAGACCGTTGGCGGCCACCAAGTCCCTGAAGTCGGCTTCCTGATACTCCACTTTGTCGGCCGCGAGAGGCCCTGCGCCTTCGATGCTGAACATCATCACCCACCGGGGCACAGCCGCCGTTAGGCGCGCGATCTCAGCCGGGTCCTGGGCAACAAGGCAGGCCAGGTTGAGAGAGTTGACGATGAAACTGTGGTAGCCGAGCCTGGCTGTGTTCAATTGGTAGGTCAGCTCGAGCAAGGGGCCCAGCGCCGGTGAAGGTACCAGAAAGGCCCGCGTCTGTTCTGCCAGCGGCCGGCACTTGAGCGTGGCCCAGGTGACCAGCCCTATGGTGCCCTGAGCGCCCGAGATCAGCCGGTTCTGGTCGTACTGACCCGGACCGACCGGGGACATCTGCGCCTTGCCGATCTCCCATTGCTCTTCGACGGTGTCGGGCCCGGCGGCCTCACCGGTCCGGATCATGTCGCCGGTGCCGAGCACTATCTCGGCGCACAGCAGCGGGTCGAGCGCGTCCCAGTGATAGTTGGGGGTTGTGATCGGCTCTCTCTCCAGCATGGCCCCGACCACCGATTTCGAGGCTCGGGGGGCCAGCGGCAGGTACGCGGTCAGACCGGCTTTGCGCAGCTCGGTCTGGAGCTCCCCGTAGGTGACCCCGGGTTCGACCATCGCCACCCAGTTGATCGGGTCGATGCGGCGGATCTTCTTCATGCTACTGAGATCGACGATCACCGCGCCCCCAGCCGCAGGAACGGTGTCCCCTCGGAAATGGGGAGTACCGGAACTCACGGGGACGAGCGGGGTCGAAGTGGCGTTCGCCCACTTGACCAGCTCTTGGACCTGAGCGGTGGTCTCCGGCCTGGCCACGCACCAGGGTCTGACGTGAGGAGCGAAGCTCAGATCACCCGAGTGCTCTTCCAGAACAGCCGCATCGTCGAGCACGTTACCCCGGCCGACGATTGCTTCCAGATCGGTCGTTGCTCGCATAACACCTCCCAAGGCCGGCCCCCACCCGCTGGTGACCGGAGCGTCAGTTTGATGACTGCATGGTCAATGCCTCCAAAGACTATCGAACCACCAACCGGTTGTCAACAGACTTATCCCCACTATCTGTGGACAAAACCAGGTTGCGTACGGTCTCGGCGGCTGATAATCTCTTGGTGACTCATAGGTCATTTTGGAGCGAACCTACAGGAAGAGGCCCGATGACGATACCTTCGCCGATCGGCAGGCCGGCCGCAGAGCTCCTTGCCGCAGACGACAGCCAACGGGAAAAGCGAGACCGCATCATCGAGCGGGCCATCGTCATGTTCAACCAGATGGGCTACGACCGAGTGCGGGTAATCGACATCACCGATTCGCTCAACATCGGCAAAGGCACGTTCTATCTGTACTTCCGCGACAAGAAGAATCTGCTGCTCCGTTGCTTCGACCATGTCCGCGAGCTCATCCGAGAGCTCGAGTCCCTTCCCGAGATACGCGGGGGTGATTTCTTCGCAAAGGTCCGGCCACGCGTGGAAAACATCGGCCAGCGTGATTGGTTCCCCGGCCTTGTCAACCTGCTGCGGGCAGCGGAGCTGTCGCCCGACGAGGAGGTCAAGAGCAAGGCCCGCGAGGCATATGACAGCATCGCTGATCATCTCAGGCGCGACCTGCAGGAGGCGATCCAGACCGGCGAAGCCAGGGCGGTGGATCCCGATCTGGCCGCGTACGGCTTCATCGGTATGGCGGAGAACCTCTGGTTCCGCTCCCGGCTCGACGACCGCTACCCGGCGGAGCAGGTCGTCAACTTCATGGCGGATGAGACCCGGCACTGGCTCTCGTCTGCAGGCGCCCCCACAACACAGCGCCGGACCGGAACGGTCGTCAGCTTGGTCTGTCGCGACGGCGAGCGGTTCGACCTCACCAATGTCCGATACAACGGCGAGAAGACCATGGCTGCGGCTCTTGGCCGGGCCCACCTCGACATCGAGCCGGCCCACTTGGTGAGCCTCGTGGTCCACGAAGGTGATGAGGAATGCCGCGTTGATGTGCGGACCAAAGAGGAATCGGAGGTCGAGGTGCGGGTGGCCGGCTCTCTGATGATCACAGGCGACGCCGCACTGGGCGGTGTGCGGCTGGCGTTACGGGATCTGGCAAGCCTCACCTGGAGTGAGCAGTAGCCTCGCTCGCGCGCCCAGGCGCTCCGCCCTGTCGCTGCACCAAGCACAGCTTTCAGGCCCCGGCACATCTGGCGTTGTTGCCGCCGTTTGCGCCGGGGCCTGACGCGACACATATACTGCCGCAGGCCGTCAGCCGAGAGGGATGTCTCCGAGGTTCACGGCCTCTTCAGCACTGATGGAGGCATAGCTCTTCACCGGAAAGCCGGCGGCCGCGATCTCGAGCGAGTAGACGCCGGCCTCCAAGCCTTCGAACCAGAAGTCGCCGAACCCGTCGGTCGTGGCCTTTCGAGCGATCCCCGCGCCCGTGAGAGTGCATGTTGCCCCGCGCACTACCACCTTCTCTGCCGGATCGTACACCGTGCCCGCGATGAACTTCTTGGGGATGTTCAGGTAGAAGACCCGGGGATTCTCCTCCTCAGGATGGAGCATCTCCGCGCGCTCGATCAACTCGAGGGCGTCCTCTTCGTCGAGGAACTTGAGCGCCGCCGTCGGGCAGGCGTCGACGCAGCGCGGCTCCTTCCAGCCGGCGTCCAGCAAATGCGCACACCCTGTGCACTTCTGGGCGATGTTCAAAGCCTCGTTGATGAAGATAGCGTGGCTCGAGCAGACGCTCACGCAGCTCATGCAGCCGGTGCATTTCTCGGGGTCAATGACCACGAGACCATCGTCCCGCTTGTAGATGGCTCCCTCGACCTTGCAGGCCGCCGCGCATGCGGCATCGTCGCAGTGATTGCAGAGCGTGGGCAAGTAGTGAACCTTGACCTTGGGGATCGTCCCCCTGACATGCTCGTGCAGCTGCAGCCAGAACTGCCCGGTGTCGGGCTGCGGCTTCGCGTAGGGAGTCCAATCGTTGCTGCAATGCTCGTCCTTGCAGGCCAACTGACAGCAATAGCAGCCGTTGCACACCGAGGTGTCGAACGCGAAGACCTTGCTCATCTGGACTCTCCCTCATCAGCCTCCAGCACCCACGCCTCAAAGCGCAGCCCTGACGCTGGGTCGTACTCTCTCTCGAACGCTTCGGGGTACTTCTCGCGCCAGCCTTCCATCTCAGCCATGGTCACCTTCTGCACGTCGACCAGAAAGCCACTAGTCGCCATGCCCCAGCAGTTGGGCGAGATCCCGTTGAGCGGTGAGATGAGGTTGTTTGCGCCGCCCCGGTCGATGTTGCCGTCGGGGCCACCGACGCAGATCATGTCGGCTCTCGCGCCGTGGTCGCTCGACACCGCGCCCGGCATGATCCTTTCCCACACGAGCGCTCCACCGAGGACAGTGCCGCGCTCGTTGAACATCTTGACGAGGTCCCCATCCTTGATGCCCCGTGCTTCTGCATCGTGCGGATGCATCCAGATCGGCTCGTACATATAGCCGTCCCAGCCCTTGACCTTGCAGGTGAAGATCTCGCGCGTCCAGGGGATGTCGTCGTTCTGCGCGTGGATCCTCCAGCGGCCGTGGTTGCTCATGAGCAGTAGCGGATACTTCTCGGCCCGCTCGCTCGAGATGCGCTCGTCGTGAAAGCTGTCCCTCTCGATCCACTTGGCCAGAGGTCCCCGCACCGTGTCGTCGGGGAAGATGTCGGCCAGCCGCTGCGAGTAGAACTCCAGCTTGCCGGTCGGCGTATCCAGCGGGTGCTTCTCAGGGTCCTCGTAGAACAGGCGGAGGCCCGGCGGCACCTTCTCCCACTCGGGATCGGTGGGGGCGATCCAGTACTCCTTGTCCTGGAAGTCATCCCAACTGATGACCTGCGCGAGCTGCATGTTGTCGTAGCCGATCTTCATCTTCTCCCGGATGGACAGCGGCCCGGCGTACTCTTCGTAGAGCCCCAGCTTCTTGGCCACTTCACCCACGGCCTCGTAGTCGCTCAGAGATTCGCCGACCGGCTCGATGGCTTGGTTCTCGATGATGGCGCCGTGCACCGAGCGGCCTCCGGCGGAGAGGCGCATGATGTCTTCCTCTTCCAGCTTGGTGTTGATCGGCAGGATGAGGTCGGCGAGGACGGTGTCGTTCTCCAGCCACAAATGCTGCACGAGCAGCGTCTCGATCTTGGGGCTGCGCAAGGCCTCCACCGTCTTGAACCCGTCATTCCAGCAGGTCGTGCGGCAGGGGTTGTCCATCCAGATCATGCGGATCTCGGTGCCGCCTTCTTCCTTGGGTATCGGGTAGACGACCTTGCGGAACTGGTCTTCGAGCGGAGCGAAGAACATCGTGCTGCCCGAGCTCTCGGTGTGCCCCTTCATGATCGCGTCGTACAGTTGGGTCTTGGGGATCAACTGCTTTGAGGAAGGCCACAACTGGCCCTGGCCGGGGAACAGGACCCCCTTCTCCTTACTCTCCTCGGCAGGGAAACGCAAGTCGGGAAGCTGGATGGCGGTCTTCGGGCCGTCATTCATCCAATGGTCGTCGCCGCCCATCTTGAAGTACTGGTGCACTCCGGGTTTGCCCAGACCCTGCATGCCGAGGAGATAGGCCTCCAGTCGCGCCGGCTCGTGCGAGTAAGGGCCGCGCACGTACGAACCGCCGTAGAAGTGGATGACGGTGGTGATCTGCTTGGCCCATTCCTGGGCCAGAGCCTTGATGGTCCATTCG
>PMIZ01000138.1 GCA_003157225.1 Actinomycetota bacterium
GCGGAGTTGGTGCTAAGCGTCGAAGGCATGAGTTGCGCCGGCTGCGTGCTCAAGGTGGAGCAGGCGATCAAGGGCCTCCCCGGGGTCACCGACGTGGTAGTGAGCCTCGGCACCGGCACCGCCCGGGTACGCGGCTACGCGGGCGTGCTCGCCAAGCGCGAGGTGGTGGACGCCATCGTGGCGCACGGCTACGAGGCCAGCGAGAAGCTGGAAGGCATGGCCCAACTAGACCGCGAGCAAGAGATCCGTGGGGCTGAGCTCCGGCGGCAGAAGCTCAACATGTGGATGGCGTGGCCGCTGGCCGCCGTGATCATGGTTCTCACCTTCCAAGGGATGTGGATCATCCCCGAGTTCATGCCGACCACGGTCAAGAACTGGGTGCTCTTCGCGCTCACCCTGCCGGTGGTGTTCGGTCCGGGTCGCCAGTTCTTCGTGCACTCCTGGCGGGGCCTCAGGCGAGGGGTCACCGACATGAACCTGCTCTACGCCACCGGGATAGGCGCTTCATTCTTGATTGCGTCCATCAACACCATCTTCCCCAACGCTGGGTTCGGCGGAAAGCAGGCCACGTTCTTCGAATCGGCAGCGCTCCTGACAGCCTTCATCATCCTGGGGAGGTACCTGGAGGCGCTCACACGGGGACGGACCAGCGAGTCCATCCGCAAGCTGATGAAGCTGCAGCCCAAGGTGGCCCGGGTGCTGAGGAGTGGCATTGAGACCGACATCCCCGCCGACGAGGTGGAGGTGGGCGACCTGATCCTCTTGCGGCCTGGTGAGTCCGTACCGGTGGACGGCGTGGTGGTGGAGGGCTACTCGTCCATCGACGAGGCCATGATCACCGGGGAGTCCATTCCGGTGGAGAAGACGGTGGGCTCCAAAGTGATCGGCGGAACAGTCAACCGGACGGGGGCCCTTCGCTTCGAGGCCACGAAGGTGGGCAAAGACACGGCCCTGTCCCAGATCATCAGGCTGGTGGAGGACGCGCAGGCAAGCAAGGCGCCCATCCAGCGGGTGGCCGACCTGGTGGCAGGCAACTTCATCCTGGGGGTGCACCTGCTGTCGCTGCTGGTGTTCCTCGGCTGGTTCTTCGCCGGGTACCATGCCTTCTTCACTCCCACCAGCCACTTCGTGCTCTCGCCTTACAGCCTGGGCTCGATGGGCGCCTTTGGTTTTTCGATGCTCCTGTCGATCTCGGTGCTGGTGATCTCCTGCCCCTGCGCGGTGGGCCTCGCCACGCCGAGCGCCATGATGGCGGGGGCGGGCAAAGGCGCGGAATACGGAGTGCTGTTCAAGGGGGCCGAGGCCATCGAGACGACCTCGAAGATCCGCACGGTCGTCTTCGATAAGACCGGCACCATCACGAAGGGCCGGCCGGCGGTGACCGATGTGCTACCGGTGCTGCCCGGCCTGAGCCCCGACTCGCTGCTTGCCTGGGCGGCGGCAGTGGAGCAGAACTCCGAGCATCCCCTCGGCGAGGCCATCGTGGAAGGCGCGCGGGTACGAGGCGTGGCAGTACCCGCCACGGTGGACTTCGATTCGGTCCCCGGCCACGGGGTCAAAGGCCAGGTCGATGGGAGGAGGGTTTTGCTGGGGAATGCTGCCTTCATGACCGAGAGCGGAGTGGACGCGGAGGGCTTGGCCGACCGGGCCGCCGAGTTTGCCGCCCAGGGCAAGACCCCGATGTTCGTGGCGGTCGACGGGCAGGCGGCGGGCATCGTGGCGGTGGCGGATACCCTCAAGGAGTCGTCGGCGGAGGCCATTGCCCGGCTGCACGACATGGGCCTGCGCACGGTCATGATCACCGGCGACAACCGGCGGACGGCCGAGGCCATCGCCGCGCAGGTGGGCATCGACGAGGTGTTCGCGGAGGTCCTGCCGCAAGACAAGGCCGCGAAGATCAAGGAGCTGCAGAGTCGGGGCCAGTTCGTCGCCATGGTGGGCGATGGTGTCAACGACGCGCCCGCGCTGGCTCAGGCCCAGGTGGGCATCGCCATCGGCTCGGGGACTGACGTCGCCAAGGAGACCGGGGACATCATCCTCATCAAGAGTGACCTTATGGACGTGGTCACGGCCATCGAGGCCGGGCGGGCGACCATGCGCAAGGTGAAGCAGAACCTGTTCTGGGCCTTCGCCTACAACTCCGTGGGCATCCCCATCGCGGCCGGCGTCCTCTACCCTTTCACCGGCCAGATCGTCGGACCCGAACTGGCGGCCTTCTTCATGGCCATCTCGTCGGTATCGGTCACCTTGAACACCCTTCTGCTCCGGCGGTTCAAACCGACCGCCTGGAAGACGGGCGGACAGGGCCCCGGCCGTGGACGCGGTCGCAAAGCGGGTGACCGGCGCGCGAAGATAGCCGGAGTGGAAGCGACGCTCGCCAAGGGAGGTGTGGAAGTTGCCGGACAATCATCTGACTGACCCAACGGATCGGGCCGAGAGCCCGTCGGCGCGCGCCGGGGCGGAGATCGCCGGCGCGGAGGGCACCGGCTCGGAGGGCGGCCGCCTCGCCGCGGTCGTCTACGGAGGGACTTCGTTCGTCGCCGCGCTGGTCTTCTGGCTCGTGACCACGTTCGTGGGCTCGTATCCCGCCGTCGCGCGCTACGGCGGCGCGGCCTGGGTGTTCGTTCTCTTCATGATCGTGCTCATGCCCATCGTCATCCCGCGGGTGAGGAACCACCGGCGGCGGCGCCGGACCGAATGCGCCGACGGCACCTGTGTGATCGACTGACGTGAACGGTGCTGAGCCCGACATGGGTCTCCGCATCTTGGTCGTCGACGACGACGAGAACCTCCGCAGGCTGGTGGCCGCCTACCTCGAGACCGAGGGCTACCGGGTAACTCAGGCCGCCGATGGTCGTGCCGCCCTCGCCGCTGTGAGGGACGAGGCGCCCCAGCTCGTGGTGCTCGATCTCATGCTGCCTGGCATCGACGGCGTGGAAGTGGCCAAGCAGATCCGCGCCACCGGTTCCACCCCGATCTTGATGCTCACCGCTCGCGGCAGCGAGGACGACATGCTCCAAGGCTTCGATGCCGGCGCAGACGACTACCTGGTGAAGCCGTTCAGCCCCAAGGTGCTTGTCGCCCGGGTGCGGGCGGTGCTGCGCAGGGTGGGCGCCGAGCGAGAGGAGGAGCCGGACAAGCCGCTGCTGATCGGCGACCTCCTCATCGACGCGCGCGGGCGGGAGGTCCAGGTGGGCGGACGGCCGGTGGAGCTCACGACTACGGAGTTCGATCTGCTGCGGGTGCTGAGCCAGCATCCGGGCTGGGTGTATTCCAGGGAGGAACTACTGGAATCGGTGTGGGGCTACAGCTACCTGGGCGATTCGCGCCTCGTGGACGTCCACATTGCCAACCTGCGGCGCAAGATCGGCGACGACTCCGCGGAGCCTCGCTACATCCGCACCGTGAGAGGCGCCGGTTACAAGTTCCAGACGCCAGCGAACGAGCAGCCGGTTAGCCAGCCGTGAGAGAAGACGCGAGCAGGCCTGCGAGGAGGCGAGGGGTCAACACCCGCTGGCGACTGTTCTTCTCGTACTTCGTGCTCATCGCGGTGTTGGTGATCGTACTCTCTGCGGCTGTCAGGGAGATCGGCGTGGAAGTCGTCAAGGCGCACATGGTCGACATGCCCGGAGCTTCCTCCATCATGGCCGCGGACCTGGAGAGGGCCATAACCGACGGCCTCAACGAGGCGCTGCTCTGGGGCGGGATCGCCGCCATGGTCGCCGCGGTCATCGCGAGCTTCCTGGTGTCGGGCTGGATCACCCGCCCGCTGCGCCACATGGCCGAGATAGCAGGTCAGATCGCGGCAGGCGACTATGCCGAACGGGTGGCCTACGAATCCGACGACGATATCGGCCTCTTTGCCCGAGCCTTCAACAACATGGCCGGCCAACTCGAAAAGACCGAGGAGGTGCGCCGGGAACTCTTGGGCACCATATCGCACGAGCTGCGGACCCCGCTCGCCACCATCGAGGGCTACATGCAGGGCCTGATGGACGGGGTCATCCCAGCCGAACCGGCCACCTATGAACTGGTGAGACACGAGGCGTCGAGACTGAGTCGTCTGGTGGCGAACATAGAGAGGCTTTCGCGCTTGGAGGCGGGCGGAGAGACCATCAAGCCGCAGAGACTGAACGTCGCGAAGGCGGTGGACGAAACGATCTCTCCGCTGCGGCCACTCTTTGTCCAAGCCGCTTTGGCGCTCACCGTCGATGTGCCGCGGCAGGAGCTGGAGGTGTGGGCCGACCCCGACAAGCTGGCGCAGATCCTTGGAAATCTCCTCGCCAACGCCTTGCGCTACGGCGAGGCGGGTGGCAGCGTGCGGGTGACCGCGGAGGCAAAGGGAAACCTGGTGGTCTTCGCGGTGGAGGACAACGGCCGGGGCATTCCGGCCAAGGATCTGCCTCACGTGTTCGAGCGCTTCTACCGGGTGGACAAGTCCCGGTCTCAGGCGGGAGGCGGTAGCGGCATCGGCCTCGCGGTGGTGAAGGCGCTGGTACAGCAGATGGGCGGAACGGTGGAGGCGGAGAGCATCCCGGGGACGCTGACCCGGTTCACCTTCTCACTGCCGCGGCGCGGGCGGCACGCCGAAGCCTGAGGAGAACTCGCGGGGCCCCGCGCCGGCGCGCTACTGCACCCGGCTCCGCAGGTTACGGGTCTTGTCGATAGCCTGCAGCTTGGCCAGCGCCTTGGCTTCGATCTGGCNNCTTGAGGCCGAAGCGCAACTCGATGACTTTGCGCTCGCGATAGGGCAGCACGGCAAGCGCTTCGTTGACGCCGTCGCGGTCGAGCTGCAGGGCAACCGCGTCGAAGGAGCGCACGGCATCCTCGTCTTCGATGAAGTCACCCAACTCGGAATCCTCTTCTTCGCCGATGGGCGTCTCCAGCGATACGGTCGTCTGGCTGATGCGCAGGATCTCGCGTATCTCGACGTCGGTCATGCCCATCTCGCTGGCGATCTCCTCGGGCGCAGGTTCGCGGCCCATGTTCTGCAGCAACTGCCTCTGCACCCGGATGAGCTTGTTGATCTTCTCCACCNNCTTGTGGCCCTTGCGGTAGTCGAACTTCTCCACC
The DNA here is from genome assembly GCA_003157225.1 of Actinomycetota bacterium. The sequence goes on from PMIZ01000138.1 coordinate 5,074, forward strand.
GCCCGGATGAGCCCCAGGTTGCCCTCCTGGATGAGGTCGAGGAAGCTCATGCCGTCGGTGTGGTATCGCTTGGCAATGGACACGACGAGCCGCAGGTTCGCCTCGGTGAGCTCGTGCTTGGCGCGGATGTCTCCCCGCTCGATGCGCTTGGCGAGAGACACTTCTTGCTGCGCCGTGAGCAACTTGACCCGGCCGATCTCCTTGAGGTACATGCGCACCGGATCGGTGGTGGGAACGTCGACCGAGAGATCGAGCTCGTCCACGCTGCGGCGCCACTCGAGCTGGTCCACCTGACCGTCGAGCTCCAGCTCATCGTCCGAATCGATCGAGGTGTCGTCCACCACCTCGATGCCCTGATCGAGCAGAGTGGTGTACATGGTTTCGATCTGCTCGGTGGTGAGGTCGAGTTCGGAGAGCACTTCGGCGATGTCTTCGCTCGTGACGAAGCCCCGGCCGCGGCCCAGCTCGATGAGCCCGTCGACCTCTTCGAAGTTGATGAGCCAGCCTTCTGACGCAGGGGTGCCGGTCAAGTTCGCGCCTCCGTGCCCGGTGGACGTGTCGATGGGTCTACGCGCCGGGCGCGTGATCGTCTGCCGATGTGCGAGTGTCGGAACGGCCGTCGCTTAGCCATTTGGAGCCGTATTCACGCATGTGGTCGATGAGCGGGATGAGGGCCAAGCCCATCTCCGTGAGCGTGTACTCGACTCGCGGAGGCACTTCGGCGAAACTCCTGCGCGTGACGATTCCCGCTTTCTCCAATCCTTTCAAGCGTTCGGAGAGTGTCTTCGGACTGATGCCGCTAAGCGAACGCTCAAGCGCGCTGAAGCGATTGATCCCGTTCGAGAGATCGCGCAGGATGAGGAGAGTCCACTTGCCTGAGATGATATCGGCGGTTCTAAGAACGGGACACGTTTCCGGGTGCGCATCTGTGGACTGCACGACGCTGACACCTTCCTGCTCGAACATTTCCGACTGACTCCGCTGGAATCCGACTTCCCGTCGGGCCCGCGAAAAGGTAAGGCAAAGTAACAGAGATGCGCGCGGTTTTCAACCTCGAAGACCGAGCTGTCATCCGGAAATGGGCCCTAGGAAGCCAGGTACCTCCGGAGCAATTCGTTGACCATCTGCGGGTTGGCCTGGCCCCGGGTCTCCTTCATGACCTGGCCCACGAAGAAGCCCAGCACCCGGTCCCGGCCCTGGCGGAACTCCTCCGCCGGACCCGGGTTGGCGGCGACGATCCGACCAACGATGGCGTCCAGCTCGCCGGCATCCGAAATCTGCCCCAGGCCCTTCTCGGCGACGATGGCCATAGCGTTCTTGCCGGTGGCGATCATCGTCTCGAACACGTCTTTAGCCATCTTGCCAGACAGCGTGCCGTCGGACACGAGCCCGAGCAGCTCGGCCAGCCCGGTGACTCCCACCGCTGACTGGGCCACGTCGAGCCCGGCGGAGTTGAGGTAGGCGGAAAGGTCGCCCAACACCCAGTTCGCCGACATGCGAGCGTCCCCGGTAGCGATCGAAAGGGTCTCGAAGTAGTCTCCCAACGGCCCGTTTGCGCTCAGCACACCGGCATCCTTGGCCGGGAGCCCGTACTCGCGAACCAGTCGTTCCTTGCGGGCGGCGGGAAGTTCGGGAAGGCTCGCGCGAACAT
>PMIZ01000385.1 GCA_003157225.1 Actinomycetota bacterium
CAAACTCTCCGTGAAGTATTGCGACACGAGCCGAAGCTCGGATCTAACTTTAGGAAAGCTGAATTAGCTCTCAAAAGTAATGTCTCGCAACTGTAGGTGCAGTTGCAGACGGGGCCGAGTCGCCGTCTTACGAGAAGACGACGTCTCGAATGATTCGTTGCTGGCAGACCGAACTGTCACAGTCCGATCCGTCAACGCTGTTCAGTTTTCAAAGACCACTGCGCTCTTAGGCGCGGCCGGGAAGGTTAGCATCGCCTGACGACTGCGTCAACCACCTCGTCGGACTTTCTCTTACCTCACCCAACGGACGGAAAAACCGTCCTCACAACGAAAGAGCCGCCTTTCGCAAACACAGGCGGCTCGGACAGCGGCGCTTGTCGGGACTTAACTTACCCGCGCGCCCTCATCCGGTCGCTTGTGCTGTCGATGAGTAGTCGTATCATCGTGAGGGGGGTATTCTAGACCTTCCGCAGTGCCCCGTCAATAGGCAAATTGTGGACGCCCTTCGGGACATCACGGAGAGCCGCCCGCAGGCATGGTTGCCATGTCCAGCGCCAGCGGTACCAGTTGCTCGCTCTGCACTTTCCGTCCAAAAACACCGTACCATCGCCCCCCGTCGCTCCATTGGACGAGGCACCCTCCATTGACCTCGTAGAGCGACGCAGCGTGCCCGCTGATAGACCCCACCACCGTCCCGGTGACATCGCCCAGATCGCCCCTGAAGTTCTCCACGACCACCAGCCAGCCGCCACCATACGAGAACACTACCTGGATCTCGGGATCGTAGCCCCCACCTCCGGATATCCGAGGGTTGGGCACCGCCGGCCCCTCGTAGTTGTCGGGATCCTCTTGGTCGATCACGGGCAACCAGTCGGCCAGGAGCGTCGCGCCTTCGGGAGCGTCGATCCAACCGTAGATGGGCATCGACCCCCCGCTGCCGGCCAGATTGGAGAAGACGGTGCCGGCGGAGCGAGCGTCGCCACCATCCAGCCCCGCGGGAGCAGTGCTGGAAGACCGCCCGTTCACTGCAAGCGCGGATCCATCGGGCACCGAGGCCCCGCAGCCGAGACACGCCAACACGATGTCGAGGCCGAGCATGAGCGCCAGCGTGACTCGCAGCAGCGTGCGACGGTCCACCCGATGTTCCAGACTGCCGCTCTCGCGTGACTCCCGATCTCCACTGTCGCTCCACACCCCTGGTCCCCCTTACTGCGCCCGGCACTCACGTCTGGCGGCCATGCTAGTCGCAGAGGCGCACGTGGCACCTGCAACCTTGGTTGTAGATGGGAGCCCGGCCGGTGTCCGACGGCTCACCTATCCCGCGCCGGAAGCCACCGGTTCCCGCTTGAGCAGCACCACGCCCTCTTGATCGAAGATCTCGACGAACCCTTCGGCGGGAAGCTTGGCCCACGCCGCGTCCGCCATCGGGGTGAGCCTTTCCGGTATCTCAAGCACGTACTCAACGTCGTCCGCCACCGGTAGTCGCTGCCCCCGCAAAGACTCATCCCCCCATGAGTTGGCGGCGAAAGGGGTTGGGAAGACGTAGACCAGGTCGCGCGAGGTAAGGTGGGAGGCGAACTTGTCCCGAGCCGCTATCACGGCGTGCGGTGGGATGAGCGCCAGGGCCTCGGCGGCGGCCACCGCTTGTGGGTCCTTGGGATCGCTCAGAAACGCAGCCGCTCTCGAGCCCGGAAGAGGGCCCCACAGGTACGCGGAGGCGCAGGTCGCGAGCAGAACTAGGAGCAGGGCCCAACGGCGCACCTTCTGGCCATCGAATCGATCGAGGGCCAAAATCGCCGCGGCGCTGAGCGCGGGAATGACAAGGCTCGTGTAGTGATAGTGCAGGTTTGTCTGGTAGTAGAACGTGCTGATCAGGTTGAAGCCCAGAATGGGCAGCACGATCAAGGTGCGCGCCGTTAGCAGGGGCAGGAACAAGAGCGGCGCAAACAATTCGAGAAGGTACTTCAGCTTGACCCCGGAGAACATGTAGGCGATCACAGTCTGGGGCGCCCGGACGAGCGTCCCCAGCAGTCCGCCGAACCCGCCGAAGGGAATGCGCCACATGTCTAGCCCACCTGCCGTAGTCCCGCTCAGCAAGGGCTGGAACGCGAAGAACGCCAACGGGAACCAGGCGGCTGCCACGCCGAGGGTCACAGCACCCACCTTCCAGTTTCGGCGCAACGCGACATAGATGCCGAGGGGTACCACGATCAGAGCGACATCCTCTTTCACGAGCAACAACAGCAACACCATGACCAGATACGGCCGCCAACGTGCTCGCGCGACAAAGTAGAGCGCGAAGAGCAACAACGGCACCTCGAAACTGTCGGGGTGGAAGTTCTCTAGATTCAGCCATCCGAGCGCGGGCATCAGCAGATAGGCGGCGGCCGGCGCGAGAGCGAACCACGAATCACGTACGACCAGTCTGGCCAGCAGGAAGACAGGGAGTGCCCCCAAAGCGAGCGCGAAGGTCTGCACCGCGAGAAGGGTCTCCGGGTGTGGGACGAGCCTGTACAGAGGCACCAGGGCCAGAAGGATGTACGAAGTGTGGTCACCGAACAGGTCCAGCCCCATCAAGGTCACGAACGGAGCCTTCAGCCGGCTGAGCAGCCACAATCCCTGGGCGAAGATGCCAAGATCGAACCCCGGGGCCTGGAAAGCGTCGTACTTGCGGATTGACCACCAGCCATAGAATATGGCGTACCCAAGCATGGCCGCCGTGAGAACCGCACGGGGCGCGAACTCGTACCGAAGCCCAGGGCGTGGATCGTACGGAGGCCACTCGCGAGCAGCAGCATCAGCGGATACCTGATGCCACACATGCGGCCGCCGGACCCCTTGCTTCATTGCGCGCCACCCCCCGCCCCGTCCCAAGCACCTTCGCGATCAAAGAATCCGCAAGAATCTCCTCTTGCCCACCTGTAGGACCGACCCGTGTAACCGCACCAAATCGATCTCCAGGCCCGGATCCTGCAGAACCACGTCGTCAAGTCTGACTCCGCCTTGCTCAATGAGCCGCCTAGCGTCGGCGTTGGACGCAGCCAGACCGAGGGTCGACAGCAGACGAGGCAACCACACCAACCCGTTCTGCACAGCTTCCGCCGGCAGAGGCGCCTCGGGTATCACCTCCGGACGGTCCTTCTGCTTGAAGACCCGGTCAAAGTGCGCACGAGCCTCGCTCGCCGCCCGCTCGGAGTGGTAGAGGGTGACCAGCCTCTCGGCCAGATCGCGTTTGGCTTCGGCTGGATGGTAGCCGCCCTCCGCTAGCCTCTGCTCGATGAGGTCGACCTCCCGCTTGCCAAGTCCGGTGAGGAGCCGCCAGTACATCGACATCAGGGAGTCGGGGATGGACATCACCTTCCCGAAGATGTCCTCGGGCCGCTCGGTAACACCGACGTAGTTGCCGTAGCTCTTCGACATCTTCTGCTCGCCATCCGTGCCGACGAGCAGGGGAACCGTCAGGATGCTCTGCGGCGGCAGCCCATACGCCTCCATGATGGTCCGACCCATGAGTAGGTTGAACTTCTGGTCGGTTCCGCCCAGCTCGATATCGGACCTTACCGCCACGCTGTCGTAGCCTTGCAGGAGTGGATACATGAACTCGAGCATGGATACGGGCTCGTTCGCCAGATATCGCCGGGAGAAATCGTCGCGCTCCAACATTCGGGCGACCGTGACGGTGGCGGTCAGCTTGAGCACCTCGTCCATTCGCAGTGGCCCGAGCCAATCGCCGTTGTGAGTGAGCTCGACCTTGTCCATGTCAAGCACTTTGGCGGCCTGCTCTGCGTAGGTGAGCGCGTTGTGAGTAAGGACCTCGTCCGAAAGCCTCGGCCGCGTCTTCGATCGCCCAGAAGGATCGCCGACCTTGCCCGTGTAGTCGCCGATGATCAGCACCGCCGTGTGGCCCAGAGCCTGGAACTGGGCAAGCTTCCGAAGCACCACTGTGTGACCAAGGTGGATGTCGGGCGTCGTCGGGTCCACGCCCAGCTTGACGCGAAGCGGCCTCCCCTCACTGCGCGCACGCGCCAGCTGCCTGAGTAGCTCGCCTTCGGGCAGAACATCGACGCTGCCCAGTAGGAGTTCCTCGTATTCTTCGCGCACCTCAGCCGGGATGTCCATCGCCTTGTCCTGGCTGTCCTGCCCTTCCATCTCCCACCTCCCGGCCGGGAGCATATCACGGGCGCGACCGCCTGGTGTAACATCGAACGATGCCAAGAGACACCCCGGCAGCAGCACCACTACGGTCTCATCGAGGCCGGCGCTTCTTGAAGGCCTTGTTGTTCGGCGTCCTGCTCTTGGTCGTCGCGTGCTTCTCCATGCTCGCCGGCTTCTACGTGGCCGTCACCCGCACACTTCCCTCGTTCGCGCTCACGGAGAACATCTCCCCGGAACAGACCACACGTATCTACGACGACTCCCAGGACCCCGTGCTACTGGCTGAGCTGCACGGGATAGAGAATCGCGAGCTGCTGACTCACGATCAGATCCCCCAAGTGGTTCGCGACGCGGTGGTCGCTCTCGAAGACGAGCGCTTCTACCAGCACGGCGGCATCGACTTCGTCGCAATTCTCCGCGCCGCCTGGGCCAACCTCACCCACGGCGAGATCGTCCAAGGCGGCTCCACCATCACCCAGCAACTCATCAAGAACGCCTTCATCTCCGACCAACAGACGCTCAATCGCAAACTGCGAGAGGCCGCCCTCGCCTATCAGCTCGAGAAACAGTGGTCCAAAGACAAGATCCTGGACGAATACCTCAATATCATCTATTTCGGGGAAGGCGCCTACGGCATCGAGGCCGCCGCGCAGACCTACTACGGCGTCCATGCCTCGGACCTCACGCTCGATCAAGCCGCCCTTCTTGCTGGGTTGCCCCAGGCCTCGTCGGCCGACTCGCCCCGCCGGAGCCCAGAGGCCGCCCTTGCCAGGCGCGACGTCGCCCTCAACAAGATGTACCAGCAGGGCTACATCACCAGCCAGCAGTTGCAAAGTGCCCTTTCTGCCCCGCTCAAACTGGCCCCCGCCGGCTCCCAGGACCAGGTTCGGGTGCCCTACTGGGTCGAGATGGTGAGAGAACAACTAGTGGCCCGCTTCGGCGCGTCCACAGTGCTCGGTGGCGGTCTGCGTGTATACACTAGTGTCGACGTCGACTTGCAGGAAGCGGCCGAGGAGAGCATCGCCGGCGTTCTCGACCAACCTGGCGATCCGTCGGCTGCTCTTGTCTGCATAGATGTGCGCAGCGGTCGCATGGTGGCCATGGTCGGCGGGTCCGATTTCTCGAAGCTCGAGTTCAACCTCGCGACGCAGGGCAAGCGCCAGCCGGGCTCGGCGTTCAAGCCATTCGTGTTGCTCACCGCGTTGAAACAAGGCTTCAGTCCAGACACCACCTACGAGTCAGGCCCTCTGACCGTCGACCTACCCAGTGGACCCTGGGACGTCTCCTCCACCGACCAAGGACCGATTACTCTGGCACAGGCGACCGCTCAGTCGTCAAACGGCGTCTATGCGCGGCTCATTATGGACATAGGGGCGGATGCCGTCGCCCAGACGGCGTATGACATGGGCATTACTACCTCGCTCGGCGACAGCCCCGGCCCCGCCATCGCACTCGGCGGGCTCACGACCGGCCTCAGCCCCCTCGAAATGGCCACTGCCTACGCCACCCTGGCGAGCGGCGGCGAACGATTGGAGGCGAAGGACGTCTTCGACCCCTCGGAAGTAGGCTACCCGATAACAATAGACCGAGTCACCGACGCCCAAGGCAGCATCCTCGAGAAGAACGCACTTGTGAGGACTCGGGTCATCGACCCCGACCTAGTCTCCATGGCTACCTCCTGCCTACAGCAAGTGATAACCACCGGCACCGGCACCGCCGCTGACATCGGCCGGCCGGCCGCGGGCAAGACCGGGACCACGCAGAACTACTGTGATGCCTGGTTCGTCGGCTACACGCCTCAACTCGTGACGGCCGTGTGGGTCGGCTATCCTGCCGAGAGCAGGCCCATGACCGACGTCCACGGCATCAAGGTCACCGGGGGGTCATTCCCGGCACAGATCTGGGCCGCTTTCATGAAACAGGCCCTCGCCGGCACGCCCAGCACCGACTTCACGCAGCCGTCCCCGGGTAAGTGGGTGTCGGTGGAGGTGTGCGCAGACACGCATCTTCTGCCAACAGAGTACTGCCCACGCAAGGTCACCATGCTCTTCCGGGCGACCGGCCGGCCGACCCAGACCTGCGACGTACACGTCCCACAGAAAGTCCCGGTACCGAACGTTCTCGGCCATTCGCTGGCGAATGCCAAAGCGGCTCTTGCTCAGGCTCACTTCCTCGCGACAATCGTCTCCGACCACTCATCCACCGAACCGCAAGGCACCGTGGTTAGGCAGAGTCCCGGCGCCGGAGCCTCCCTGCTGCAGGGCAGCACGGTCACGCTCTCCGTTTCGACGGGTGAGGCCGTGACGATAGTACCGAACGTGGTGGGCTTGGACGTCTCAACAGCGCAGGCGCGGTTGGCGGCGGTCGGCCTGACGGCGACCGAAAACTCGGTCAACGACGACAACGCTGCCGGCACCATTCTCACCCAGGACCCAGCTCCTGGTGCGCCGGTGCCGAGCGGCTCGCAGGTGACGCTGTTCGTGAGCACCGGCCCGGAGGCGATACCTCCCCCGCAGTAGCCCTACGCCCTGCTGACGCGGGTGAACCCCGAGCAAGAGACTACGTCGATGCCTTCGCGCTCGAACCCATCGATGATCAGGTTCATCCCCAGGGAATCGGACGAGACGTGCCCGGCGATGACTACGTTCATGCGTTCTTCTTTGGCTCTCTTGCGATGATCCTCGCCCATATGCATCCCCACGATGGTCCCCACGCCCGCCGCCGCGAGCTTGCTGAGAGCGTCCACCGGTCCAGAGGTTCCACCCGTCATGTCGACCATGATCTTGCCCGTCCTTCGCTTCTCGCCGCCCTCAAAAAGGGTAGGACCCGTTCCCTCGAGCGCGGCGTGGTGATACTCGGGAATCGACTTGAGCATCTCCAGCAACTCTTCCACGGTAGAATCCGCGCCCAGCCCGTCACACCGCTCTTGGACGAACCGATTGACATTGTTGTCCGCCGGCGTGTGACAGCACATGAAGGCTAGATCGAGCAGCCGCGCGGCATCCAGAGAGCGTTCGTTGTTGCGCGGGTGGATGGCCCGCATGGTCTCCAGCATGCGATCGCCCATGATGGCGTCACCGTAGGCGATCGAAACGCCGAAGTTGCGCCACACGTCGGCCTGCAGGGCCATGACCTCCTCGAGCCGGGCAAGAGCACGCCCTTCCGGGTGATGCGCGAGCAGTAGATCGATCGGTTTCCCTTTGGCGCGTAGCGTATCGGCTAGCAGGACTTCTCCCACCTCCAGGTCGATACCGACGAGGATCCTCGATATTTCTCGCTCGGGATCGCCCACCAGGATCCTGGTGTCGGCGTAAGGATTGACCAGACTCTCCTGGTCAAACTCCCACCGAGTGCGCTCCGGAAGCTCGTCGAACTCCCGCTGCGCGCGCTCCAGCACCCGCGCCACCCCGTCCCTCCCCCTCGGGTCGGCCGCGATACCCGCCCTGTACGCACTCTCATACATAGCCTGCAGTCTCATGCCCGCTCCCCTCTGCCGATGCGACCCAGTCCTGTTACGTATGCACTGCCGATCGTGTAGTACCGAAGAGGCAGCCCATCTCCCACCGAGATGCCGATGCGAGTGGTGCATCCTACCGCACCGCTCTGCCCGTCATCAATGATATACAAACCGGAAGCCTCCCCGAGACCCAGTCCGTTCATTCCCAGATGAAGCCCAAGGGCTTGACCGACTCGGCCCGGCCCCCGCGACAGCTCGACACCCCTCTCTCCCTCCGGCAGTCCGCGGTTGCCGCTCAGCATCCGGGTGTCCCCCAGTGGCTCGAACGACCGCACCAGCACCGCCGAACCGACGGACAACTGGTCGCATACCAGGTTGAGAAGCATGTGGATGCCGTAGCTGCGGTAGACGTAGATGGAGCCGGGAGCCCCGAACATGGCCGCGTTCCGTCGGGTGAGCCCTCGGAAGGCGTGACAGGCAGGGTCGTTCTCCGGAAGATACGCTTCCACCTCGGTCAAGCGTCCCCCACCAACCCCTCGCAACCATAGGATCTTGCCGATGAGCTCGGGTCCCACCTCGTCCGAGGGACGACCGAAGAAGTCGGCCGTGAGCACGCACCCCGCTGGTGTCGGCAAGAGACCGTCGGTAGCGGCACGGGGAGTCATGACTCCCATGGTAGCAGCCCCTCTACGACGCGGCCGCCCCCGCCCAGCGAGCCAGGGAGCAAGCGTCCGTCGCGGAGCGCTGCCGGCAGCCGGACCTACCGCACCGGGCGCCTCAGCTCCTCAAGGACTTCCCGCGCGAGTTCCAGTTGCTCGCTCACTCGCTGAGGCGCCGTTCCCCCCGGGGATACCTTCGCGGCTACCACCCGATCAAGATCGACTATCTGGTAGTACTCGTCGTCGAACAACGCGCTGAACGCCCGCAGTTCGGCCAGTTCGGCACTGGAGAGAGATCGGTCCTGCGCCGCCAATTGGGCAACCAAGCGTCCAACCACTCGATGGGCTTCACGGAAGGGCAGTCCCTTGCCGACTAAATAGTCGGCCACGTCTGTCGCTTGCGCGTACCCGCCCTCCGCGGCCCGCCGCCCCTGTTGCGGGTCGAAGCTGAGACCGCCGACCATGGCCGTCATGGCATCCAGGCACAGGTCGAACTCCTCCTTGCTGCCAAAGACGTATAGCTTGTCTTCCTGCAGGTCGCCGTTGTAGGCGAGGGGCAGCCCCTTCAGCACCGCCCCCAGGCCCTGCAGGCGCGCAAGGAAGCCGGCCGACTTCGCCCGTACGTGCTCCGCTCCATCGGGATTGCGTTTCTGGGGCATGATGCTCGAACCCGAGGTCCACGACTCCGGAAGCGAAGCCAAACCGTATTCCTGGGTGCTCCACAAGACCATCTCGCCGGCGAGGCGCGACAGGGTGAGACTGCAGCAGGCCAGGATCGCGAGGTACATGAACGCCGAGTCCCGCGAGGCGACCGCGTCCATGGCATTGGGTGCCACCCGCTCGAAGCCCAACTCCGCGGCCACTTGCCGCCGGTCGAGAGGGTAGTTGACCCCGGCGAGCGCCCCGGCTCCGAGCGGCATCCACGAGCAAANNGCCAGCAGGGCAGCCATCAGAGCCGCGATCCGTTTCTGATGCCCGGGGATGGCCTCGCGGAGGTACAGATGAAGATCGAGGATGACCTGATCGTTCCGGCTGCGACCCGTGTGCATCTTGCCGGCTACCGGTCCGATAAGCTCCGTCAACCGCCGTTCGATGGCCATGTGGATGTCTTCGTCGGCAAGGGTCCAGGAGAACGTGTCTGTGTCCACTTCATGGGCGATGCGTTCGAGCCCGCCGAGAATCTGATCTTGCTCCCCGCCGCTGAGCACGCCGATGGCCGCAAGCATCCGCACGTGCGCCTTCGAACCCCGTATGTCGAACGGGGCGAGAACGTTGTCAAACGGGATGGATGCGCTCAGCCGCTCAAACAGCGGCGCCTGCTCCTGCTCGAAGCGTCCTCCCCATGGCTTGCGTGTGCCGCCATCCGCTGTGCCCGCGTCGCTCACGAGCCGCTCTCGTGCCGGCGCGCCCAGACCTCCAGCGGCAGGCCCCAGAGCTGGATGAATCCCTTGGCCGATTCGTGGCTGAACGTATCGCCCGAGCCGTACGTGGCCAGCTTCGAGTCGTAGAGGGAGTAGGGCGAGCGCCGCCCGACCGGACTGCAGCCGCCCTTGAAGTAGTGCAGCCGGACTTCCCCCGTGACGTACTTCTGGCTTTCGTCGATGAAGGCGCGAAGCGCCGAAGCCAGCGGGCTGAACCACAGGCCGTCATAGATGAGCTCCGACAGCCTCTGGTCGATGGAGGTCTTGAAGTGCTGAAGCTCCCGAGTGAGGGTGAGATCCTCGATCTCCCGGTGAGCCATGATGAGCGACAGCGAAGCGGACTCCTCGTAGACCTCCCGGCTCTTGATGCCCACGAGGCGGTTCTCTACCATGTCGATACGCCCGAACCCGTGGGCTCCGGCAATGGCGTCCACGGCCTCCACCAGAGCGATGGGGTCCAGCTTCCTGCCGTCCAGCGAAACCGGCACGCCGGCCTCAAAGCCGATCACGGCCTCGGCAGGCTCGTCGGGAGCGTCCTTCGGATCCACGGTGAAGATGAAGGCCTCAGCGGGCGCCGCCGTCCAGGGATCCTCGAGCTCACCGCACTCGATCGCCCTGCCCCACAGGTTCTCGTCGATGGAATACGGGTTCTTCTTTGTGAGGGGAAGCTCGATGCCCCTCGCGGCAAGGTAGTCGAGCAGTTGCGGCCGGGTCATGCCCCACTCGCGAGCCGGGCCGAGCACTGTGATCGACGGATCAAGGCAACGCACTCCCACGTCGATGCGCACCTGGTCGTTTCCCTTCGCCGTGCAGCCGTGAGCAGCGACTTTCGCGCCATAGCGGCGCGCCACCTCTACCATCTTCTTGGCGATGAGCGGCCGCGACAGAGCAGAGTGCAGCGGGTACCGCCCCTCGTAGAGGGCGTTCGCCTTCAGAGCCGCAAACGCGAAGTCGGTGAGGAACTCTTCTTTGGCGTCCTCGATGATCGACTCGACGGCCCCGGCGGTGAGGGCCCGCTGGCGCAGACTCTCCAGATCCTTCATCTTGCCGACGTCCACGAGTACGGCGATGATCTCGTAGCCGTACTTCTCCTTCATGTAGGGGATCAGGGCGGACGTATCCAGACCGCCGGAATACGCGAGAACGCATTTCTCCTTGCTCATGAACCGCTATCCTCCGAGTTCTGTCAGGTACTGGCAGACTGTCTCCGCCGATTGCAGGTCTTTGCTGACCACTATGACGGTGTCGTCACCGGCCACACATCCTAGGATCAACTCGTGATCGAGCTCGTCGACGCCCCGCCCGATCCCCGGGGCGGCCCCGGCATCGCAACGCACCACAACGAGGTTCTGCGCCACCGACAAGCCCCGGCCGAACTCCTTGAGCATGCGCCCGCAGGCTCCCGGGGGGTCAGGCCGTTCCTCAACGTTGGGGGCAAAGGCATAGCGGACGCGACCGCCGTGATCTCTGCCCTTCTGCAGACCGATCTCCCGCAGGTCGCGGCTGACCGTAGCCTGGGTCACCGGGCAGCCGGCTGCCGTCAACTCTTCTACGAGTTCCCTCTGGCTTGTTACCGAACGGTTCTTGAGGACGCTGCGAATGAGGTGCTGTCGTTGCCTCTTGTTCACACCGGCCGCCCCCCGATGAGGAAGGCCATTAGCGCCTTCTGAACGTGCAGCCTGTTCTCGGCCTCATCGAAAACGGCGGACTGGGGACCATCCATCACCTCGTCGGTGATCTCTTCGCCGCGGTGGGCCGGTAGGCAGTGCAACACGATCGCTTGCGGCAAGGCCTTCGCCAGAAGCGCCCGATTCAGCTGATAGGGCCTCAGTCGCTCCACCTTAGCGGCGTCCGGCTGCTGTCCCATGCTTATCCACACGTCGGCGTAGAGTGCCGAAGCGCCCTGTGCCGCCTTGGCGGGATCGCGCTCCACCCACACATTTGTACCGCACGACCTGGCGAGTTGTGCCACCGACGCCATCTGCGCGGCCGGAAGGTCGCAACCCTCCGGAACGCTCAGGCACACGTCGACGCCGCTCAGCGCCGCGGCCTCGGCCAAAGACGCAGCGACGTTGTTGCCGTCGCCCAAGTACACGACCTTCCGGCCCGCGGGGTCGTCGAACCGTTCCTTGAACGTGAAGATGTCGGCCAGGGCTTGGCAGGGGTGGTTCTCGTCGGTGAGCGCGTTGATCACGGGCACCGTGCTGTTCGCGGCCAAGTCCTCGACGTCCGTCTGGGCGAAGGTACGAATGACGATGCCGTCCACGTACCGCGACAGAACCCGGGCAGTGTCCTCGATGCTCTCCGACTTGCGTAGTTGTAGCTCTTGTTCCGCTAGATACAAGGGCATGCCCCCCATTTGGTGCACGCCGACGCTGAACGAGACCCTGGTGCGCGTCGAAGGTTTGCCGAAGATCAGCGCCACGGTCTTGCCCGCAAGGAGATCGCCCAGCGGACTCGCCTTCCACGCAGCCGCCTGTTTCAGCACACCCTCGAACTCAGCCCTGCTTAGGTCGGGGACGGTAAGAAAATGCCTGACGCCCATGTCGCCTCTCTCCTCGTTACCCCACGCCGCTACCCGCGCGCGCTTCTTCGCCGGCAAGCACGATCTTCGTGCCGAGACCCGCGTCGTCGGTCATGATCTCAAGCAGCACCGAGTGGGCTATGCGCCCGTCGATGATGTGCGCCGCCCGGACGCCAGAACGCAGGCTCGTCAGCACCGCCTCCAGCTTGGGAATCATCCCCTTGGAGATCTTCCCGCTCTCCATCAGCAGGGTCAAGTCGGCGCTCGTGCACTCCGAGAGCACGCTGGACTCGTCTTCCACGTCGGTCATAACACCGCGTACATCGGTCAGAAAGATGATCTTCTCGGCTTTCAACGCTGCCGCCAGCGCTCCGGCCACCGTGTCGGCATTGATGTTGTAACTCTCGCCGGTGCTGCCGGCTCCTACCGACGCCACCACGGGTACGTAGTCCGCTTCCAGCAGATTGAGGAGACCGATATTGACATCGGTCACCTCTCCTACCAGACCGAGCTCAAGAATAGAACCGTCCTGGCCTCTCCTGATCAGTCGCTCAGCCCTGAGGAGCCAACCGTCATCCCCGCACAATCCGACAGCCGGAGCCCCTTTACTGTTGATTAGGCCGACTATCTCCTTGTTCACCTTGCCGACAAGCACCATCTTCGCCACTTCCATGGTGGCTTCGTCGGTCACTCGCAGACCCTCCAGGAACTTCACCGGCAAGTCGAGGCGCTTCATGTAGCCGCTTATCTCGTCGCCACCGCCGTGCACGATGATCGGTCGGATGCCCACATAGCGCAGCATGGCGATGTCGGTTGCGAACTCCTCTTTCAGGTCTGCGGAGCTCATCGCGGCGCCGCCGTACTTTATGACCATGGTGCTTCCCGAAAACTGCAGGATGTAGGGAAGCGATTCGAGCAGCGTCTCTACTCGTTTGCGGTATATCTCGCGCATGGCCTTGCTCACGTGTGGTATTCGGCGTTGATAGTGATGTACTCGTGTCCCATGTCGGCAAAGAACAGCTCGGCCGACGCCTGGCTAAGATCAAGATCCAACCAGATGTCCACCTCGGGCATCCTCACGCCGGCCGTCATCCTAGCATGGCCCTCTTTCGAGACCGGGCAGGCCGCGCCACCTTCCACGACCCTGACCCCGGCCAGCTCCAGGATCGCGTTGGGAAGCGAGCGGCC
>PMIZ01000178.1 GCA_003157225.1 Actinomycetota bacterium
GCCGGTGCACCATCACTTCGTTTGCGAGAAGTGTGGGGTGGTGGGGCATTTCGCGGATGCTCTGGTGGCGCCCGTGACCGGGGAGCTTCTGAGCGCTCAAGGCTTTCACGCCGCCTCGACTCGGATGACGGTGTTCGGAGTGTGCGCCGCCTGTGCGGCGCCCGAGGACTAGTGCACATACCCGACGGCTACCTGGGACCCGAGACGTTGGCGGCGGGGTGGGCCGTCGCCCTGCCAGTCTGGTACGTGGCAAGCCGGCGCACCAAGAAGCTTCTCACTCAGCCCAAGATGGTACCCGTGCTGGCGGCAAGCGCGGCCTTCAGCTTTCTCATCATGATGCTGAACGTTCCCGTACTGGGAGGCACGACGGCCCACGCCGTCGGGGCGGTGCTGATCGCCGTGATTGCCGGGCCCTGGGTGGCTGTGCTTGCAGTCACGGCGGCTCTGGTCATCCAGGCGCTCTTCTTCGGTGACGGCGGGCTTCTCTCTCTCGGCATCAACTGCCTCAACATGGCCATCGTCATGCCCCTTCTGGGATACGTCATCTACCGTTTCTTATCGGGAGCTTCGGATTTGCGTTCGGGCCGCCGTCTTGCGGCCGCGGGTGTGGCTGCCTACTGCGGCATCCTGGCAGCCGCCTTCCTCAACAGCCTCGAGCTGGGCATCCAGCCCTTGCTGCACACGGTCAACGGGGTGGCGCAGTACGCCCCCTACGGACTGGGCACCACCATCCCGGCCATGGTAGGCTCACACGCACTCATCGTGGGTCCGGTCGAGGCGGTCTTCACGGTGGCGGCGTTTGCCTACCTTCGCCACATGAGCCCGGAGCTTTTTCGCGCCTCGGACCTGCAGCGTGTGCGAGCCCGTTGGTTAGTCGCCCTTGTGGTCGCTCTCATCGCCGTTGTGCCGGTAGGCCTGATCGCGAGCGGCTCCGCCTGGGGAGAATGGGGCGCCGCGGAGATCGAGCAGCGCGTGGGCTACGTGCCCCACGGTCTTGGGCGCTTGGGTGAACTATGGAAGGGCCTCCTGCCGGACTACGGCTGGTCGGGGGCGGGCGGGGCTTGGGCGACCGCGGCGTATGTCGTCTCGGCAATCCTAGGTGTGGCGCTTCTCACTGCTGTCGCCTGGACCGCGGTCGCCGCCAGAAGGCGGCGTCATCCTTCGGCGCACCTATAATCACACGCGATCGCACGTTTCATTTCCTTCCCTCCGGCCCGGAGGAACGAGTTGAGTGAAGAGCCCCCGAGGAGCATCCGCATCGTCGACGCGGACAAGGTCGACCCGCCTCTGTTGTCCGCCTTTCTCGACGAGGCTATTGGCCCGGTCATGCGGGGATTCCTCTCCCTGCACTCCGACTGGTGGCACCGCGGGCGCGGGCACCGATGGGCTGCTCTATGCGACGAGACCGTGGCCGGATATCGGGCCTTCATTCCGACCCTCATCTTGCTCGACGGCAGGGAGCTGCCGGCGGCGTGGGGTTTCGACCTGTTTGTGCTGCCGCGGTTTCGCGGCCTCGGCCTGCAGAAGCTCCTCGACGAGCGTCTCACGGACGCGTCGGACCTGGTGATAAGCTTCCCCAGCGACGTGGGCGCGAAGGTCTATGCGAAGCAAGGCCATGGTATCCGCGACGATGTGCCCTTCTACCAAATGTCGCTTGCGCCGCGGCCGTTGACGCAAGCCGCTCCTGGCACCTCGGGAGTTCTGCGCCACGTGGCCGGCCGTAGTCGCGAACTGGGCGTCAGGGGAACGGCCCGGCAGGCACTCATACGGGCCCGAACCCTGGTTCTGCGCGCTCAGAGCTCCAGGTACCGTCCCACGCGCACAGCACGCGTCGACTCTCCCGACCCGCAGGCGCTGGAGGAGCTCTTTCTGCGGTACGTCGACCGCGGCGTCGTCACCACCCTGCGAAGCGCGGACTTCTTGCGCTGGCGATACCTCGACGCCCCCTACCGCTCTGACTTGGTCTTCTACCTCCGCGGTTCGACGGACCGCGAGGCCCAGTGCGCCATCGTCCGCTATGTGCGGCCCGCGCGCGAAGCCCGGATCCTCGATGTGTTCGGTGACCTCACCGACGAAGACGCGCTTGCCGATCTGGTCCACACCGTCCTCCGCGAAGCGGTGCGCCAGGATATCGACCGCGTGACGGTCCTCGGCTCGTCGCCCGAGATCGTCCGAGCGCTGCGGAAGGCCGGGTTCACCATACAGGTGGTGAGGCCGTTCCGGTGGAGCGCCCGGGATCCCAGGTTGCACGAAAGGTTCTCGACCGTTCCGCTCCGGTGGACACTGGGCGATAGCTGCCTCGATCGGCGAGAATGAGCATTCTTCCCTCCTCCCTCACCATGCGCGCGAAGCGCCTGCGTACCAAGGTCATGATCCGAGGCTTTCCCGTCTACCACGCGCGCAGGATCTACCGCTCGCGGACCGGCAAGAAGCTCCGATACAAGAACGTTCAGGATTTGAACGAGAAGCTCTTCTGGCTGGAGAGGTACTGGCGCCATCCACTCGTGGCGCGGTGCACCGACAAGTACCTCGTGAGGGACTATGTGGCCTCGTGTGGGTTCGGAGTGCTGCTCAATGAGCTCTACGGTGTCTACGACACGCCCGACGCCATCGACTTCGACGCTCTCCCCGACCAGTTCGTGCTCAAGTGCAACCACGGCTGCGGCTACAACCTGTTCTGCACCGACAAGGGGTCGTTCGACACCGAGGAGGCGCGCGGTCAGCTCCGGACCTGGATGGGCGAGACCTACGGGCGTGAGAGCGCGGAGTGGCACTACGCCGGAATCAAGCGCAAGATCCTGGCCGAACGGTTCATCCCGCACGAGGAGTACGGCTCGATGGACTACCAGATCTACTGCTTCAACGGTAGTCCCGCGTTCTTCCTGGCCCGCAACGACCGGGGCGGCAAACTACCGCTGGGTGGATCGCACACCTACTCGCTGGACTGGCAGCAGAGGCTCCCCCACCGCACCGACGAGGATCTGCTCAAGCAGGATTTCAAGGAGCCGGCGTACCGGGAGGCGATGATCGAGTGCGCGGAAGCGCTCAGCCGGCCGTTCCCGCTCGTGCGAGTGGACTTCTATGGCCTCGACGACATCGTGGTGTTCGGCGAGCTCACCTTTTCGCCGATAGCCAACGTCCTCGATTCCTACAGGCCGGAGGTGGTGGCGGAGCTCGGACGGTGGCTCAAGCTGCCGCCGAAGTACCAGGGGTAGGACGCCGCTCATGCGGACGCGGCCCTCAGGCCCGCTTGGTAAGCAGGTGGTCGCCAAGCACGAGGTAGTCTAGCCCGGTGGTGAAGAAACACCGGACGGCATCGGCAGGCGACTCGACGATGGGCTCGCCCATCACGTTGAAGCTGGTGTTGAGCAGCACGGGAAAGCCGCTCAGCTTTCCGAATTCCCGGTGCAGCTTGTAGTAGCGGGGGTTAGTATCGGCGTGGACGGTCTGCAGCCGGGCCGTGCCATCCACGTGGGTGATGGCGGGCAGGGCGGTCCGCATCTCCGGACGCACGTAGCAGACCTTGAGCATGAACGGGTCGGCCACATTCTGCTCGAAGAACCGCGGCGTATCCTCGATGGGGCACGATGGCGCGAACGGCCTGAAGGCCTCGCGGTGTTTGACCTCGGCGTTGATCTTGTCCTTCATTCCCGGGAGTGTGGGGTTTGCCAGGATACTGCGGTTGCCCAGGGCGCGGGGGCCTATCTCCATGCGTCCCTGGAACCAGCCCAGGATGTGGCCCTGCTGCAGAAGCTCGGCGGCGGTCGTCTCCAGCGTGCCCTCGGGAACTACCCGGTAGCTGAGCTTGAATTCGTCGAGCAGCTTGCGGATGTCGGCCCGGGAGTACTCATTGCCCACGTAGGGATCGTCGTGAATGAAGGTGCGGGGACTGCCCAGGGTGTGATTGTGGACGAAGAAGGCCGCCCCGATGGCCGTGCCGTTGTCGCCGGCAGCCGGCATGACGTACACGTCTTTGAAACCGCTCTCCCGGACCAGGCGGCCGTTGGCAACGCTGTTTAGCGCCACCCCGCCCGAGATCACCAGGTACTCCGCGCCGGTCCGCGCGCGCAGGTGCCTGGCGATGGCCAGGAGGCTCTCCTCCAGGTTCTTCTGGAACGCGGCGGCAACGTCCTTGTGGTGCTGCTCGAACGGCGCACCTCGTGTGGCTTTGCGCGCCTCGCCGAAGGTTTCTCGGAACTTCCCGGAGTAGGCCCCGCGGAACGAGGGATAGTCGAAGTATGAGCGATCGACATGGACACGGGCATCGTCGTCCACAGTGACAATGCGCGCGACCAGGTCTCCAAAGGTGGCAGCGTCACCGAAGGGGGCCAGACCCATGGTCTTGCCTTCGTCGTAGTTCTGTTTGAAACCGCAGAACTCGGTGACCGCCCCGTAGACGTCGCCTTGCGACCAGGGGAAGTAGTCTTGCCCCAGGCGGGTGAAGGTCCTCCCGTGGCCCACGCCTTTGAAGGTGGTGGCCCACTCGCCCGAGCCGTCGGTGGAGAGCAGCGCCGCGCTCTCGTAGGGGCTGACGAAGAAGGATCCCGCGGCATGCGCGAGATGGTGGGGCACGTAGTGCACCGTGGGCTTGCGCCGCCCCGGGAAGGCGGATTCGAACCACCGGTGAAACGCTGCCTGCCGGTAGACGAAGCGCATCACCTCGCCGTGGAAGAACAGAGGCAGGCCGCGCGGCGAAGACACCGCCAACTTGAGCCCGTAGGCCGTCTTCTTGTGCCAATCGAGGCCCGGCCGGTAGGACACGGCCACGTGATCGACGTCGTCCGGGGTCAAGCCGGCTATCTCAAGGCAGCGCGCGATGGCCTGCAGCGGGAAGGCGTCGGTGTGCTTCTGCCGAGTGAGACGCTCCTCTTCCAACGCGATGGTCAAACGACCGTCCTGGACGAGGCAGGCGGTCGAGTCGTGGAAGATGTAGTTGAGGCCNNGCCGCCTTCTTGGCTGGGGTCTTCGGGAACAGGGAGAACGTTTCTTTTGTAGGAATGGCCGTCCCTTTGGTGATCTGGCGCAGGGTCGGTGAACGCCAGTTCGAGCCTCTCGCCGTTTCCCGGGCCCAGTCGATCAGCTTCCAGTGAGCCTCGGTCAGATCGCTGAGTCCCTCCTCCACCGCGATGGCTCGGGCTATGTCCCTATCCCATTGGGTGGGGTCGGTCATGAAGCCCTGGTCATCGACCTGCACGATCTTCCCTGCGAGTTCACGGGTAGCCATGTGCTTCCTTTCCTCCAAGAATGCTCTTGTCCTCTATGCTCAGGCATCCTAGTTTCAATGGGGTCCACAAATGCTACATCCTCGCCGAGTTCCACGGGGATGGTCTCGGCCGGTGCGTCCCTGGACTAGAAGGTGATGATCGAGCCCACGCCCATCTCAATGAATCCGTCGGCGAAGGCTGCCCTCATCCGGGCTGTTGCAGCCTCCCCCGTGCAGTGTGCCGGTCCGCACCGTTCGACGCCGAGCTGCCTGAGTTGCTCGACAATGCGGTCCACGTCGCCTGCAGAATGGGACAGAAGATGGAAACCGCCCACAACCGCGAAGACCGGCTCACCGACAAGATCCACCGCCGCCGTCACCATCTCCACGATTCCCGGATGGGCGCACCCTGTGACAAGAACATAACCCTCCGCAGCGTCGACCAGAAGACCCGATTCACTGGGGGTGCCCGAAGGGCTTGTGACGAGAAGGCCTGCGCATGGGGCAACCGGACCATACACTGGCGCCAAGGATGCCCCGGCCGTTTGCGCCGCACGGACGAATCCTTCAGGGAACGATGCAGGATAGTACACTGCGATGTCAGGGTTGCGGGCCAGGACACGAGCGAGGCCGCCGGTGTGGTCTCCATGCTCGTGGGAGAGGACTACCACATCGATGTCCTCCGGCTCTATCTGCAAGGCCTGCATGTTATGCAGAAGAATATCGCCGTCCTTGCCGGTGTCGAACAACACGGTCTTCTCGAGACCCTCTATCAGACAGGAGAAGCCCCAATCGGCCTCGGTGCCACTGCACGTCGCATGGTTGTCGTAGAGGACCGTGATCGTGACAGGCCCGTGAGAGGTGGGCGAAACCATGGTGGACACCGTCGTGGGAGTCACGGAGGTCGTGGTAGTCGTGGGAGTCGGAAGGGTTGTGAAAGGCGGCGCTGACGTGGTGTGCCCGGACATGAGCGCAGTCGAGGCACTGGGGGAGCCGACGGGGCCGCAAGCGGCAGCTACCATAGCGCAAACCACGAGGACCAACAGGCTGAGAAGGATCGATCTTCCCGCAACCCATCTCTGCATCACCAGGCGCTCCCTTCACCCGTGGGAGTCATGCCTGTTCAAACCATCCCCCAGCAGTGTGTGTTGACGTGCCCGCATCCTTTCAGGCCCCTGCCGCCATCCTACGCCTCGCCTCATCGTGTGTGTGGCATGCACAGGTATGGACATCTTGTGGTGGGCAGCCCGTATGCAGCGGGGTAGTGCGCTGACTTGTGTGCAAAAGCCCTGGAAGGAAGGACCAGAGAGAAGGTCATGGTATGCGAGAGATCCTGACGTGCCCCTTCGGGTTGCAGGCTCGACTCTACTCAGTCCAACTGTACTGAACCAGGGGGTTTCCCCCGTCCACCCAGGCCTCCATTGAGCCGTCGTAGATCTTCACGTTGGTGTATCCCAGCAACTGCGTGAGAAGGAACCACCAGGTGCTCGCGTATCCCCCGACGCCGCAGTAGGTGATGATCTCCTGGTCCTTGTCGCCGCCTATGACCCCGGCCGTCATCCCCCCGATGAGGTCGGCCGGCCGGTAGGTGCCGTCCTTGTCCCAGACCCACACCGTCGGGAGGCTCCGAGCGGTGGAAATGTGACCCCGCATGTCGGCGAAGGGGTCTATGGAGGTCCCGAAGTACTGGTCGGGATCCCTCCCGTCGACGATGACGGCCTTGCCGATGTGGTCTTTAACGTACTCGGTCGACACCCACGACTTGCGATCGACGGCCGAGTTGTAGGCGACGGGCGTGAGTGCGGGGACCTCGGTCGTCGTCGGCCTACCCTCACGCTCCCATTTGGGATGCGCGCCGGACAGGACGGCGACGTTCCGGACCCCGGCGTACATGAGGGTGGCGGCGACTCTGGCGGCATCGGCCAATGGGTACTGCGGAGCCGGCGGCTCCTCGAACCTGCCTACGATGACCACCTTGGAGTCGGTCGTCAGCCCGCAGTCTCCTATCAGCTTGAACAGGTCTTCGTCGGGAGGCAACTCCAGTAGAAAGTCGCCTCCTGATTCCGCCCAGACCGACTGAAGGCCGAACGGCACCGAGATGGCTCCGGGAACATGGCCGGCCTCGTATTCCTCCGCCCACCTGATGTCGATGATCGTCAGCTCCTTGCCGGCAAGTTGGGTTTGCAGCCAGTCGGCGGAGACGATGGGGTCGATGGAGCGAGTCATTCTGTCAGCCCTCCAGTGTTGGTGCCCGCCTTCAGTTTAGCAACACCCGAGATCGGGCTGGGAGATTCGGGGCACATACAACGAGGCGTGCGCGTCTGAGGGCCATTGCCCCCGGAACCGCTGCGGGACCTGGGCGGATTTTCAGATGGCGGTGTCGTCGGTGGCGATTCCCCGGCAAACACTCGTACGAACTCGTGAAGATCACCGATAGCCGATCGGGTGTGATCCCGTTCACTGCCAAGATGGCAAGTCTCACCTCGGACATACACGTGACGTTCGAAGAACGAATCCACTAAGGAACAAGCTGGCTCCGGCGTTCAGTTCGCGCGTGTTCCGGGCACTAT
This sequence comes from Actinomycetota bacterium, assembly GCA_003157225.1. The sequence continues at coordinate 7,774 of PMIZ01000178.1, forward strand.
GTACTCGGAGCCACGAGCTACAGCCCCGCGGCACGCACGAATTCGTCGACGGCTGGCTGGGCGGCCAGCAGCGCAAAGACACTGTGAGAGACTATCCATGAATCAGCCAACTGACCGGCAGAACGATAATCGCCGCATCCAACGCGTGGCTCTTTGGGCCCTGCTGGTCAACGTGGCTCTGGCAGGTCTGCGTGGCTGGCTGGCGCATGTCTCAGGCAGTCTGGCGGTAGTCGCGGTGACAATCGACGCCGGAATCGACGTGGCGGCGGCTCTACTGCTGTGGGCAGGCCTCAGACTCTCGGTACGCAGGACCAAGACGTTCCCCTACGGTCTCTACAAGCTCGAGAACGTCACTCAAGTGGTTGTGGCCGTTCTCATCTTCGTGGTCGGAGCCGAGATCGTGCGCCAGGCCATAACCGGTGCAAGCTCATCCGTTGCCGCTTCTTCCGTTGTGATCGCAGGCATGGGCTTTAGCACCCTAGCCGTCCTGGCTCTTAGCCTGTACATGGCCCGTGAGGGCAAGAAGTCAGCCTCTCCGGGCCTCCTCGCGGAGGCCCGCCATCGTTGGGTCGATCTGGTCGCGTCAGCCGTGGTCTTTCTGGCCCTCGTCTCCGCCCACTTCGGGCTTCCCCTTGATCGCCCCGCCGCTGGGCTCGTGGCGGCGTTCATCATCTATTCCGGTTGGGGACTCCTGTGGGACGGCATGAAGGTTCTTCTAGACGCGTCCTTGGATCAGGAAACGCTGACGCAGGTGCGGAGGATCGTGGAGTCCGACCCGGCCGTCATTGACGTGCGGACGCTCGAAGGGCGCAATTCCGGGCGGTACCGCTTCCTAGAGTTGGTAATCGCGGTCAGAGCCGAGAACCTGGAAAAGGCCCACGCCATTAGCACGAGGGTGGAGAAGCGCGTACGGGCTGAGGTGGCACGGATCGATAGGGTGATCATTCACTGCGAACCCCAGGCACGTACTCGTCTGCGCGTCGCGGTTCCTCTAGCGGACATTCAAGGGACCGTGAGCTCACATTTCGGGGAATCGCCATTCTTCGCTTCGCTGGTAGTGAGTGTTGACAGCGGCGAACTCCAGGAGCAGCAGATCAAAGCCAACCCGATCGGTCAGGTCGAAAAGGCGAGAGGGATCCTGGCGGCTGAATGGTTGATTCGAGACAAGGTCGACCTCGTGATCCAGAAGGAGCAGCTTGGCAAGGGTCCCGAATACGCCTTTCGAGACGCGGGGGTCGAGGTGGAGGTGTGGAACGTGGCTACATTGACCGACGTTGTCGAGAGGCTACGGGCAAACGTGTCCCGTTTCGCGTCGGGATAGGGGCGAGCACGACAGCCGACGCAATTGGTCGGTCTCAGCTCCCGGAGTTGCGCCACCTCGCAACAGCTTCTGTAGCGTGATCGGCCAGGTGCTGCATGGACGTTGCCCTTTGCAAGAGCGACCACGCCATGAGCTCGAGGGCCTCGATACCTCGCTCGCTGATCGCGTAGACCCGCCGGCTTGGACCCGCCTCAGGCGTTTGCCACGACGAACTTACGAGGCCGTCCTCCTCGAGGGCGCGGAGTAGACGGTACATGCTTCCCGGGTCGTTGCAGACCAAGTCCGCGGTGAGAGCCTCGATCCGGTCGACCAACGTGTAGCCGTGGGAGGTGGATTCGGCGAGTGAGGAGAGTATCGCCGCTTCGAGCACCGATCTACGATAGCGACCGCCGCCCGGTCCCCCGCCGCCGGGTCCCCCACAAGGACCCGGACCTGGCCCCGCTCCCCGCCTGCCTCGGCCGCGAGGCTCATCTCGATCAGGGCCTGCCATCGGTCACCGCCCTTCTGCTTGCCGGTTTCCGGAACACGTAGTCATCAATAGCTTCGCGCAGAGCTGACGCCGCGTGGTTGGAGCAATGCTGCTTCGCCTCCGGCAGCCCGCCCAAGGCGCGCACGATATCGAGGTCCTCCAATTCGTACGCGTCGTCAACCGTCTTCCCTGTCGCCAACACGCTCATCATACTGCAGGCGGCAATCGCTGAAGGACAGCCTTGCACCTTGTATTTGACCTGAGTCAGGATATCGCCTTCGACCCTGATCCACACCTTGAAGTAGTCGCCGCACCCGGGATCGCCCAGAGAACCAACGCCATCTGGGTCCTCTATCTCGCCCACGTTACGGGGGTAGAAGAAATGCTCGAGGACGGGATCGACGTACAGCCTGGAGCGCTTCGGTTCGTCGCTATCCATGACTTACGCCGCCTGGGCTCAGTGATCGCACACGTTGTCCTCGGTCACCAAAGCACCGGCCAGGTACTGCTGGACGATCTGCTCCGGCGCGGCCATTAGTGCTCCGGTGACCACGGTTACGCCTTGCTCGGCGAACAACTGCTGGGCCCGCGACCCCATTCCTCCAGCGATGATGAACCTCGCTCCGTGGTCGGCCAGCCAGGCCGGAAGCAGTCCGGGCTCATGCTCGGGAGCGGGAACCATGGTAGTGCCGACGACTCGACTGGACGCCGTGTCGACATCGATCAGAGCGAACTCCTGGCAGTGGCCAAAGTGCGGACAGAGCACGCCGTCGCTGGTGGGGACGGCGAAACGGGTGACCGACTCGGTGCCTTCACCTGGAGGCAGGCTCGCAGCGACGACAGGTCGAGCACTACGGCTATCCGAGGTCTCCCGGTCGCCGTTCTCATCGTCAAGGGCGAGAATAGGGATGAGCGCCTTGGCGAACTCCTGCGCGGCGAGACTCGTCGAATAGTGATAGATGTAGGGCCGGCCGGCGTCGCCCGACTCCACGATCATGGGATCCAGGGGAACGCTGGCTAGGAAGGGGACGCCTGCCTTGGCCGCCATGGCGGCACCACCGCCTTGGCTGAAGATGTGCGTGACCTCTCCACAATGCGGGCAGACAAAGCCGGCCATGTTCTCGACGACACCGAGAACCTTCAGGTCGAGCAGCGAGCAGAACTTGACCGATCGACGCACATTGCTGAGCGCGGTCTCCTGTGGGGTAGTCACCACGATCGCTCCGTCCATCTTGCCGATAGCCTGGCAGACGGCCAGCGGCTCGTCGCCGGTACCGGGGGGAGAGTCCACGATCAGGTAGTCAAGCTCCCCCCATTCGACGTCGTCCAGGAACTGCCCGATGGCGACCGCCTTCATGGGGCCCCGCCATACCACGGCCTCATCTTTCTCCGCTAGCAAGAAGCCGATGGACATGACCTTCAGGTTCTCTCCAACCTCCATCGGCAATAGTGTCTCGCCCACGACCGTCAACTGCCGGCCCGTCAAGCCGAGCAACTGCGGGACTGTCGGGCCGTGCAGGTCCACGTCGAGCAGTCCAACGCGTTTGCCCTCCAGCGCCAGAGCGGTAGCCAGGTTGACGGCCACCGTACTCTTGCCCACCCCACCTTTGCCGGACAAGACGACGATCTTGTGCTTGACGTGAGCCATTCTCTCGTCCACCGCCAGTGCGCGGTCCGTGCTCTGCTGAGAACAATCCATTGCTATGCCTCCAAATTCTTCAACATGCTGTTCAGTATGGTCCACATACCTCGTATCTGGTCGGCGACCGGACTGTCGCCGTATTCCACGATGCTTTTGCCCTCTACCTGCGCCCGTACGACCGCGATGTCGTAGTCAAGCTCGCCCACAACGGGAAATCCGCGGTCGGTGCAGAGGTCGCGGATGCGTTTGGCCATGTCGGGGTTGAGGTCGCACTTGTTGATGCATACGGCCAGCGGCAGACCGAAGCTCTGCACCAGCTCAGCTGCTCGCTCCAGGTCGTGTGACCCTGAGACAGTCGGTTCGGTCACAGCCAGTAGGAGATCCGCCCCCGTGACCGACGCAATCACGGGACAACCGACGCCCGGAGGACCATCCACGAGAACCAGACACGCCCCGGCTTCTTGGGCCAGGGCAAGAGCCTGGTTTCTGACCAGGGTCACCAGCTTGCCCGAGTTCTCGCCGCCGACATTCAGGCGCGCGTGCACCAGAACGCCATGGCGCGTATCGGAGACAAACCACTCGCCCCGCTCAGGCTCAAGCATCTCCACCGCATTGCACGTGCATACCCGGGCGCAGAGGCCGCACCCTTCGCAGGCCAGAGGGTCGACCGCGTAGACCGGTCTCCCCCCGTTCTCCGCAGACATGCCGATGGCGTGGAAGCGACAGAGATCCATGCAGTCGCCGCATGCGCTACAGCGTTCGGGCCTTATGTAGGCCTCTTTGCCGGCCACGAACGATGCTCGGCGCCTTAGTGTCGGATTTAGCACCAGATGGAGGTCGGCCGCATCGACATCGCAGTCGGCAAGCACCTTGTCGCTGACTAGCGCCGCGAGGGCGGCTACGATACTGGTCTTGCCCGTACCGCCTTTGCCACTCAAGACCACCAGTTGCCGCGGAACTATCGTCGCGTCGGGCGTGCTCATGGTGTTGTCACCTTCTCGCCGTACCCTCGCGGAGACGTAGGCCGGCACGCGATCCGAGCCCGCAGGTCGCTTGCGAACGCGCGGAGGTCGGCGGCGAAGCTTGCATTCATGGCGGCAAACACCTCTCCGCGGGAGCAGACCTCAGCGATGAGCCGGCTATCGGGTATTTCGAGAAGGATCGGGATTCCCTCGACGGCGCAGAAATCGTATACACGGGAATCTCCGATTCCGGCTCGGTTGACGACCACCCCACAGGGAATATCCATCTCCCGGGCGGTCTGCACGGCCAGTCCGAGGTCGTTGAGACCGAAGGGGGTAGGCTCCGTCACCAGCACGGCGTAGTCAGCCCCGCGCAGGGCTTCTACCGTAGGACAGGCGACCCCCGGAGGCGCGTCGATGATCACGGTGTCAAGGGAAAGGGCCGCAGGAAGATTCTTGACGGCTCGGATGACCGGCGTGGAGCGAGCTTCGCCCAGGTGCAACCGCCCCCAGCGGAAATAGATGCCACTCACCTCCCCCGCTCCGATGAGCCCGATCTCACGGTTTCCCTCCGAGATCGCCTCTTCGGGGCACACGTAGGTGCAGACCCCGCAGCCGTGGCACAGTTCAGGCAGGAACAGGGGCTGACCCGGCAACGCCACCAAGGCGTGGAACTCACACGCACGGGCGCAGAGGCCACATCCGGTGCAGGCCTGCTCGTCTACTACCGGTATGGCGACCCCGACTGCCTGGGTGGCGTCGAAAGGGGGCTTGAGATACAAGTGGCAGTTGGGCTCCTCGACGTCACAGTCGAGGAGCCCGATAGAGCCTTCACCGGCAAGGGCGACGGCCAGGTTGACCGACAGGGTGGTCTTGCCCGTGCCTCCTTTGCCGCTCACAACAGCGATCTGCCTCATGATATCATCTCCTCGATTTCCCGAACCATGCCGGCAAATTTCGCCTTCCACTCCGGCATCTTCTCGACAAATATCTCCCCTCGAGAGTAAAGTTCAGCAATATTCCTATCCAGAGGAATTTCCATAAGCAGGGGTATGTTTCTCTTCTCCAGGTACTCGTATACCTTTCTGTCACCCATGCCGCTCTTGTTGACCAGAACCCCGCGCGGGATATTCATCTTCTCCAGCACCTTCAGGGCAATGTCCAGGTCATAAAGGCCGAAGGGAGTGGGCTCGGTGACCAGGAGACAAAAGTCGGTGCCGCGCACAGACTCCACCAGGGAGCAGGATGTGCCGGGCGGGCAGTCTACGATAACAGTCTCGCCCTCGGCCCGATCTTTCACGGCCTTGATGAGAGGAGTGCTACGTGCCTCACCCAGGCGCAGCTCGCCCCAGATGATCTCCACGCCATCGGATCGGGCCCGAAATATCTCTCCCAAGGAGCGGGAGACCTCGCGGACGGCCGACTCCTGGCAGACCAGGGTGCAAGCTCCGCAACCATGACAGAGCTCAGGGAATAGGAGAACGGTCTCGGGGAGCACGGCCAAAGCGTGATAGGCGCAAACATCGGCACATTTGCTGCAATGCGTGCACTTCAATTCATCGATGATTGGCACGGGAACATAACATTCTTTCCTCTCTAAAAGGGTCCTTTCCGGAAAGAATAGATAGGCATTGGGCTCTTCGACATCGCAGTCGGCCAGGGTTACGCGGCTTATTCCGGCCGAGGCCAAGGAAGCGGCCATGCTCGTGGCGACTAATGTCTTGCCCGTGCCGCCCTTACCGCTAGCTATGGAAATCTTCAATTCATCAACTCCTGAGAATGGCCGGACAGAAGAGCTGGCCCATTTTCCTTTTCTGACAATGCATATAATAATAAACAAGGCTGCAGATCATGCTCCGGATCCATCCACCAGGG
>PMIZ01000391.1 GCA_003157225.1 Actinomycetota bacterium
TCCCTCTCGATCATCGGTACGGGCAAACGGGTGGGCAAGACGGCGGTGAGCGGTTACGTCGCGCGGGCCCTTCAAGAGGTCGTCACCGGGCAAAAGGGCGGCCCGGCGGTAGTGGTCGTGGCCATGGGGCGCGGCGGCCCGGCGAAGCCCGAGGTCATCGAGGGCGAGAGTGGGCGGTTGACCATAGCGGACCTGTTGGCGAGGAGCCGGCAGGGCGCACATGCGGCTTCTGACTACTTCGAGGACGCACTGCTGAGTCGGGTGACGACGGTGGGATGCCGGCGCTGCGGCGCGGGTATGGCCGGAGAGCCGTTCTTCTCCAACGTGCGTGAAGGCGTCGAACGGGCGAACGCTCTCGGGCCGGGTTTGCTTGTGTTGGAAGGAAGCGGCGCGGGACTACCGCCGGTGGCTTCCGATGCCCGCCTGTTGGTGGCCGGCGCTCACCAGCCGGTGGAGCATCTCGTCGGGTACCTCGGCACATACCGGGTGCTCGTGAGCGACGCGGTGGTTCTCACCATGGCCGAGGAGCCGTTGGCGTCGGCGGAGAAGGTGCGGACCTTGCTAGAGCGGGTGGGCGAGGTCAAGCCGGGGATCACTGCCGTTCCGGTTGTGCTCAGGCCTCGTCCGAGTGAGGAGGTCGCGGGGAGGAAGGTGGCCTTCTTCTCGACGGCGCCGGCTGTGCAGGAGACGACGCTTCGCCGGTTTCTCGAAGAACGGTGGGGCTGTCGGGTGGAGCTGTTCTCACCCAACCTAGCCGACAGGGCGGCTTTGAGAGCGGACTTCGAGAGGCCTGAGATGACAGGGGTCGAGCTGGTGCTCACTGAGATAAAGGCGGCGGCCATCGACGTGGTGGCGGAGATGGCCGAAGCGAGGGGACTGCCGGTGGTGCCTGTGGACAACCTTCCGCTGGAGGTGGCGCCGGCCCTGCCGGGACGTCTGGCGGAAGTGGTCCGGGAGTTGGCTGAGAGGGCTGAGGAACGGTTCAGAAGCAGAGCGTGATGAGTTGACGTTTCCCATCCAACTGGTAAGTGAGGGTCACAGGGCTCCGTTCTCGAAGGGGCTCCTGGCCACGTCGCTCACGGCGACCGGATTGCCGCGCGAAAGGGCTTTCATCGTGGCACTGGACGTGGAGACGCGTCTGGAAGCAAGGCCCGATCGGGAGATCGACTTGGACCGGTTGAGACAGCTGGTCGAAGAGGTGCTAGGGGAGAAGGAAGAGCAACGCTACCTGAAGCGGTATCGCATCTGGAACCGGCTGGCCAGGGAGGACAAACCGGTGATCGTCCTCATCGGAGGGGCGACGGGGGTGGGTAAGAGCACCATCGCCGCTCAGTTGGCCGATCGTCTGGGTGTGGTGCGCATCATCTCGACCGACTCCATCAGGGAGGTGATGCGGGCCTTCTTCTCGGCAAGCTTGATGCCGGCCATCCACTGCAGCTCGTACGAGGCGGGGGCCGGGGTGCGTATCCCGCTGGGACCCAGTTTCGACTCTGGCATGGTCGGGTTCATGGAACAGGTGGACGTGGTCAATGTGGGAGTGCTGGCGCTCCTCGACCGGGCCGTGAAGGAGCGCACCAGCCTGATCGTCGAAGGAGTGCACATGGTGCCCGGAATGCTCGCGTCCGCGGGCGCGAAGGAGCGAATGCGCGACGTGCTGATGCTGCAATTGGTGGTGGCGGTGAATGACCCGCACTTGCACCGCGGCCACTTCTTGGTGCGCGAGCAGGAGACGTCGGGCCGCAGGGCCATCGCCCGCTACTTGAAGAACTTCGACGAGATTCGCAAGATCCAGGGCTTCATTCTCGAGCGCGCGCGAGCGGAGGGAACCTTGGTGGTGAACAACACGAACATCGACGATACGCTGGGGCTCGTGGTGGACGCGCTCTACCACGCTATCGAACAGAGCGAGGAGAACGGTGATGCTGGCCAATAAAGGGGGCTGTGTCTGCAGCCGCTTCGCGGCCGTCACAGAGGTGGCGGCCATGGCCGCGGCCGAGCTGCTGGGTCACGGGGACCCGGTGGCTGCCGACCGCGCTGCGCGTGCTGCCATGGCGGCTGAGTTCGACCACATGCCCATCAGGGGACGGGTAGTCGCCGGTCGAGGCGGCAGCCCGGAGCTGCGCGCCCTTTCGGTGGGCACCGAAGTGGGGAGCCAGGTAGGCCCCTGGGTGACCAGCAGTGGGGGTGCGGAACCCGCCATGACCGACGAGCCCGACATCTGGGACCTCGCGGTGGACCCGCTGCAGGCGCCCAACGCGTTGGCGCGCGGAATGGACGGGGCTCTCGCCATGCTCGCGGCTGGTCCGAGGGGGAGCCTGATGCCGGTGCCTGAGATGTACATGCAGAAGCTGGTGGTTCCCAGCGCGGCTGCCGACGTGGTCGATCTCGATGCCCCGGTGTGCGACAACCTCAGGGCCGTCGCCACCGCTCTGGGCCGCAGGCCCGGGGATCTGACCGTCGTGGTGCTCGACCGTCCTCGGCACGAGGAGCTCGTCGCCCAGATCAGGCAGTGCGGCGCTCGGGTGGTGATGATCATCGACGGGGACGTCTCGGCCGGGCTGGCCGTGGCGACCGGGGACGACAACGTGGACGTGTGCGTGGGCATCGGGGGTTCTACCGAGGGAATTCTTACCGCGGCGTCGTTGCGCTGTGTCGGAGGAGAGATGCAGGCACGTTTCTGGCCCATCTCGCGACAGCAGGTGGAACTCGTCAAAGCAGCGGGCATCGAGGACCTCGAGGCGCGGTTGACCTCCCGCGATATGGTCGGCGACGGGGTGCTGGTCGCCGCCACAGCGGTCACGCGCGGTAGGTTCCTGAGGGGGGTCGAGGTGGAAGATTTCGGAGTGCGCACGCACAGCATCGTGCTGTGCTCGAGATGCGGAGCAATGAGAAAAATCCATGCGCTTCACCGGTCGCGGACCGGGGGAGGCCCTGTGCGGCTGGGCACTGAATGACAGGACGAACGAATCAATAGAGAAAAGAGACAAGGAACGTGAACGAAGAAGAGGCATACACAGAAGCAACCAGATCCGAGAGCAAGGCCATGGCGATAGCCGAGATCGAGCCCAAGCTCCTCTCCGACCTGCATCTGGTTGCCGGCGAGCTGGGCATCAAGAATTTCCGCAAGTACTCCAAGCAGGATCTCATCATGAAGATCCTCAATGAGCAGTCGCGGGACAGCGGTCTCCATTTCCGCACCGGCCTGCTTGACATCCTGCCCGACGGGTACGGTTTTCTGCGGACCCAGGGCTACACGCAGTCTGACTCCGACATCTACGTGTCGCTGTCACAGATCCGCCGCTTCAAGCTGCGCCGGGGCGACGAGATAACAGGCCAGGTGCGCACGCCACGCGACAACGAGAAGTACCACGCGCTGCTCAAGATCCAGACGGTCAACGGCATCGACCCGGAGCAGGCGCGTCACCGGCCGACGTTCGACTCGCTGACGCCGCTTTTTCCCGACGAGCGCCTGCGCTTGGAGACGACGCCCGACCGGCTCTCCGCCCGGGTGATGGACATCATGTGCCCCCTCGGCAAAGGTCAGCGAGGCCTGATCGTGTCGCCTCCGAAGGCCGGCAAGACCACAATCCTCAAGGACATCGCCCACGCCATCGCCACGAACAACCCTGAGGTGCACCTGATGGTGCTGCTCGTCGACGAGCGCCCCGAGGAAGTCACCGACATGGAGCGCACGGTCAACGGTGAGGTCGTCAGCTCGACCTTCGACATGCCCGGAGAGAACCACGTGCAGGTGACCGAGTTGGTGTTGGAGAGGGTCAAGCGCCTGGTGGAAGTGGGCAAGGACGTGGTCGTGCTTCTCGACTCCATCACCCGTATGGCGCGAGCGTACAACCTGCAGGCCCCGGCGAGCGGCCGCATCCTCTCGGGCGGCGTTGACTCGACCGCCCTCTATCCGCCCAAGAAGTTCTTC